>JAVBYK010000456.1 GCA_030824095.1 bacterium | reverse complement strand
TACTGGTTTGCGGTGATTTACCAGTTTCGCGTCTGCTTTAAGTCTTCATTGGTTTGTTGATTGCGGGTTTGGACACCATCGCGTTTTGAGAGTTATTTTGAGGAGTCCTTACATGGGCAACAAACTTTACGTGGGCAACCTGCCCTATTCCTTCCGTGATGAAGACCTGCAACAAGCGTTTTCGGCTTACGGTTCCGTTTCCAGCGCCAAAGTCATGATGGAACGTGACACCGGCCGCTCCAAGGGCTTCGGCTTTGTGGAAATGGGCAGCGACGCAGAAGCACAAGCAGCTATCGGCGGCATGAACGGCCAACAATTCGGTGGTCGTGGTCTGGTTGTCAACGAAGCACGCCCCATGGAAGCACGTCCTCCCCGTAGCGGCGGCTTCGGCGGCGGCGCAGGTGGTGGCGGTGGCCGCAGCGGTGGCGGCGGCTACGGTGGTGGTGGCGGCGGCGGCGGTTACGGCGGCGGCGCTGGCGGCGGCCGTAGCGGTGGCGGCGGTTACGGCGGTGGCCGTAGCAGCTACTAAGCAGCTACCGGAGACATTCTCTCCAAGCAACAAAAAAGGACCAGAGGGTCCTTTTTTGTTGCCTGAACCGCCCTGCTGCGGTGTTCAAGCCTCGTTGATCCGGCGCTTGCGGGGTCGCCCGGACAGCACCCTGTCAAACAGCCAGTTCGGCAACAGACGCAAGCCTTTAGCCACCCAGCCCATCTGCCAGGGAATCACGCGGTAGCTGTCACGGGAAGCAATGGCCGCATAGGCCCGGTCGGCAAAGTCGCTGGCCTGCATCAGAAACGGCATGCGGTAGCGGTTCTTTTGGGTCAGCGGGGTGTCGATATAACCCGGGCAGATGGTGCAGACCCGGATGCCGCTTGAGCGCAACTCCCCGCGCAGGCTCTCGCAATAGCTGATCACGGCGGTCTTGCTGGCGCAGTAGGCGCCATGTCCGGGCAATCCTCGGATGCCGGCCACACTGCCAATGCCCACCAGCGTGCCAGAGCCGCGCTGGGTCATGGGGGCGATGAAGGCGTAGAAGGTCGCCGCCAGGCCCATGTTGTTGACGGCAAAGGTGCGCGCCATCACGTCCAGATCGCCGCGCACCGCAGTGTCCATGCCGATGCTGATGCCTGCGTTGGCAATCACCACGTCCGGCACGCCCTGCTGCTGCAGGCACTGCTGCGTGACCGCCACGATGCTGTCCACTACCGCCACGTCCGCGCTGTAGATGCGGTACCGTGTCGAATCGATGCCGCTGCTGTCGGCCCAGGCTTGGATTTCCTCGGTGCGCCGGGCCACCAGCGCCAGGGCAAAGCCCGCCTGGTAGTAACGCCAGGCCAGCGCCTGTCCGATGCCACTGGATGCGCCGGTGATAAAGACCAGTTGGGACATCGTCGGCCTCCTAGGGTTGTGCATCGGGCGGCGGCATCAGGGTGCCACGAACACGACCACTCAATTGCAGCACCTGCTCCACATTGTCAAAGTCCATGCGTTCGGCGGTGAAACGATCCTTGCCGCGCAACAACTCCACCGGCATGTGTGAGCGCACCCGCTCGGTATTGATGAACGCATGCAGAAACTCGCTTCGGTACTCCACGCGCGGCGCGGCATTGACGCCCTGGCCGGCATCCGCTTCGCGCACCACCACCGCATTGCCCATCAGTTGCACTTCCGACGAGTCCTCGTTGGTCAGTCCGCGCTCGGCGGTGGCCGTGGTCATGCGGCCCTGCTCATCAAAGGAGCGAACGCGGATGGTGTCGATCTCCAGCCACAGGGTATCGGGATAGTGGCGTGCCTTGACGCCCTGCACCTCGGTGCGCACCCGCCCCCGGGCGTCAAAGGTTCGCACCGAGAAATCCTGCATGAAATAGTCCGGCTCGTGGCTGACTGGCTTGGGGGGAACCGGACCACTTGCCGGGGGGGTGCTGCGCACCAGCCAATACGTTCCCAACGCCAGCAACCCCATGGAAACCAGCGGGAAATACAGCAGGAACCGCTCCCAGGCGTCACGCAGGACAAACCTCATCGCGTGTACTTTTCCAGCAGGTCGACGTAGCGGCCGCTGGCCACCAGCAGGAGGTCACAAAACGCCCGGGCCGCACCATCTCCACCACGCGCATCCGTCACATGGTGAGCCGCTGCCAGCACTTCGACGTGGGCATTGGCCGGGGCACAGGCGAAGGCACAGCGCCGCATCACCGGCAGATCGGGCCAGTCATCCCCCATGGCGGCGGCCTGGCTCCAGTCCAGACCCAGCGTGGCAAGCGTCTGCTCGGCAGCCGGCCGCTTGTCTTCGGTTCCAAAATGGGCGTGCTCTATGCCCAGGGCCTGCAAGCGCACACGCAGGGGCTTGGAGTCGCGCCCGGTAATCACCACGGGCGTGATGCCTGCCAACTGCAACAGTTTCAATCCATGTCCATCCAGCGTGTTGAAACGCTTGAGCGTCTCGCCCGTCTCGGAAAACAGCAAACCGCCATCGGTCAGCACACCATCCACATCGAAGAAGGCAATCTTCACACCCTGGGCCTTGAGCAACAAGGCCGGGTCGAAATTCAAAGCGGGCTTGCGGGCGGTACTCATTTCAGATGACCTTCGCACGCATCAGGTCGTTGCTGTTGAGTGCACCACACAGGCGCCCATCCGTATCCACCACCAGCACACTCGTGATGCGGTTGCGCTCCATCAACTCGGCCGCATCCACCGCCAGTGCATGCTGGTCGACGGTAACGGGGGCATGGTGCATCACTTCCTGGGCGGTGGTCTGCCGCAGATCGGCCCCCTGCTCCACCAGGCGGCGCAAGTCCCCATCCGTGAAGATACCCAGCACCTGCTCCTGCGCGTCCACGATGGCGGTCGCACCCAGACCCTTGGCACTCATCTCGCGCATCAAAACACCGAAACCGGCGTCCGGTGCCACACGGGGCACCGCATCGCCCGAGCGCATCACATCACTGACATGCGTGAGCAGCTTGCGCCCCAATGCACCGCCGGGATGGGAGCGCGCGAAATCTTCAGCCCGAAATCCCCGCGCATCCAGAAGGGCCACCGCCAGTGCGTCCCCCAGCGCCAGTTGGGCCGTGGTACTGGCCGTGGGTGCCAGATTCAGCGGGCAGGCTTCCTTGTCCACAGCGGTATCCAGCCAGAGGTCTGCATGCAGGGCCATCGTGGATTGCCGATTGCCTGTCATGGCAACGACCGGTGCGCCCAGCCGCTTGAGCATGGGAAGAATCGCTGCCATTTCCTGGGACTCTCCGCTGTTGGAAATGGCCAGCACCAGATCGACGGGGGTGATCATGCCCAGATCGCCATGGCTGGCTTCGGCAGGATGCACAAACATGGCCGGCGTTCCGGTGGAAGCCAGCGTGGCGGCAATCTTGCGACCGATATGCCCACTCTTGCCCATGCCCATCACCACGACCCGGCCCTGGATCGCCAGCACCATCTCCACGGCCTGGGCAAATGCAGCACCCACCCGGCTCTTGAGTCCCAAAACGGCAGCGGCTTCAATATCAAAGGTCTCATGCGCCAGCGCAATTGCGCGTTGGGCCGAATGTTCCGGGTGCCGGGGTGCGTGATCCATCATGCGGGCATTTTATAGAGCGGAACGTCTCTTGCTAGTATGTCGCCATGACCGGACTGGAAATTACCCTTCTCTATCTGCTGGCCGCGGTGCTGGGAGTGGTGGCCTGTCGCTTCTTCCAGTTGCCGCCCATGCTGGGCTATCTGGCAGTTGGCATTGCCGTCGGTCCCAATGCCATGGCCCTGTCACAGGATGCCGATGGCGTGCGCCATCTGGGTGAGTTCGGTGTGGTGTTTCTGATGTTTGTCATCGGACTCGAATTCAACCTGCCCAAGCTGCGTGCCATGCGCCAACATGTGTTCGGATTGGGACTGCTCCAGGTAGCCGTGACCATTCTGGTCGCGACAGCGGCTACCGTGATGCTGGCCACGCTGCTGCCACAAGTCTGGGCCATGTCCTGGCAGGCGGCACTGGCCCTGTCCTGCGCACTGGCCATGAGCAGCACGGCCATCGTGGTCAAGCTCATGGTGGAGCGGCTGGAGCGGGAATCCGAACATGGCAAACGGGTCATGGGCGTGCTGTTGTTCCAGGATCTGGCCGTCGTGCCGCTGCTGGTGCTGATTCCCGCATTGGGTGCATCGGGAGAGCAACTGGCCGGCGCATTGGCGCTTGCCGCAGTCAAGGCCACGCTCTTGATCACCGTGCTGCTGGTCGGTGGCCAGCATGTGATGCGCCGCTGGCTGACCCTGGTGGCACGGCGCAAGAGTGAAGAGCTGTTTGTACTGAACCTGTTGTTCATCACACTGGGCCTGGCCTGGTTGACCGAGCTGGCGGGACTGAGCCTGGCCCTGGGGGCCTTCATTGCCGGCATGCTGATCTCGGAGACCGAGTTCAAGCACCAGGTGGAAACCGACATCCGGCCCTTCCACGACGTTCTCCTGGGGTTGTTCTTCATCAGCATCGGCATGCTGCTGGACTGGCGGCTGGTGCTGGAAAACTGGCCCCTGGTCCTGCTGCTGCTGGTCGTCCCCACGCTGTTCAAAGCTGTCGTGGTCACCGCGCTGTCCAAATTCCTGGGTGCCAGTTCCGGTGTTGCGCTGCGAACCGGTCTGTACCTGGCACAGGCGGGTGAGTTCGGCTTTGTGCTGCTGACCCTGGCCCAGGCCAACTCTCTGGTGCCACCGGCTCTGATGAATCCCATCATGGCCAGCATGGTGCTGTCGATGCTGGTGACGCCCTTCATCATCATGTACAGCAACCGCATCGTCATGAAACTGGTGGCCAGCGAGTGGCTGCAACAGTCGCTGCAGATGACCACCATTGCGCGCAAATCCATCAATGCCAACCGCCACGTCATCATCTGCGGCTATGGCCGCTGCGGCCAGAACCTGGCCAAGATGCTCGAAGGCGAAGGTATCCCCTATATGGCGCTGGACCTGGACCCCGACCGCGTGCGCCAGGCTGCTGCGGCAGGTGACTCCGTGGTGTTTGGCGATGCGGCCCGGCTGCAGGCATTGATTGCATCCGGCATCGCGCGCGCCAGCGCCGTAGTCATCACCTACCTGGATGTGCCCGGCGCACTCAAGGTGCTCAGCCACGTCCGTGCACATGCGCCCCAGGTCCCAGTGATTGTGCGCACCCAAGACGACCTGAGTCTGGAGGTGCTGCAAGCCGCCGGCGCAACCGAAGTCGTGCCCGAGACCATAGAGGGCTCGCTGATGCTGGCCAGCCACGCCCTGGCCCTGGTGGGAGTTCCCATGCGCCGGGTGATCCGCATCGTGCAGGACCAGCGCGATGCCCGCTACAACCTGCTGCGCGGCTTCTTCCGTGGCGCCGATGACGATTCCGTGGATGAACTGCAGTACGAACGACTGACCACCCTGACCCTGCCCCTGGGCGCCAAGGCGGCGGGCCGGACGCTGGACCACTTTGCACTCCAAACGCTGGACGTGCGGGTCGTCAGCCTGCGCCGCAGCAATGGCAAGGTGATCCCCACACAAGATGACTCCCTGCTGGAAGCGGGTGACACCCTGGTGCTATCCGGCAAGGCAGAAGCGCTGGCCATGGCAGAGCAGAAATTGCTCAAGACCTGATGGCCCGTTGATCCACCCATGGGGGCACAATAGCACCCGACGCCGCCTTGCGGCCCCACCCCCTTACCCGTTATGCAGCAACACACCAGTCTCAACCAATACCTCAGAGACCACATCCGCACCGTACCGGACTGGCCCACACCCGGTGTCCAGTTCCGCGACATCACACCACTGCTGCAGGACGCCAAGGTGTTCCGGGTACTGATCGACGCCTTTGTGCACCGCTACATGGATGCCCACATGCGGCCCGACATCGTGGCCGGCCTGGATGCGCGCGGTTTCATCCTGGGAGCCGTGGTGGCATACGAACTCAACGTCGGCTTCGTGCCCATCCGCAAGAAGGGCAAGCTGCCCTTCACCACGGTCGAGGAAACCTACGAACTCGAATACGGCAGCGCTACCGTCGAGCTGCACACCGATGCCGTCAAGCCCGGCAACCGGGTGCTGTTGATCGACGACCTGATCGCCACCGGCGGCACCATGATGGCCGGTCGCAAGCTGCTGGAGCGACTGGGTGCGCACGTGATGGAAGGCGCTGCGATTGTGGACCTGCCCGAGCTGGGTGGATCGCAAAAGCTGCGGGACTCCGGTCTGCCACTGTTCACACTGGTGGACTTTGCCGGGCATTAAATAACAACCCCCTGAGCGACTTCGTCGCTTTCCCCCTTTCTCCTACGGAAGGGGGACGACGCCAGTGGCCGGGCAAAGCCCGTTCCACGGCGTCCCTGGCCCACCTTGGCGCGGGCCATGTCACCTATTCAAAGATCGCCGTACTGGGTTCCGCTGAGTGGCGACGGCCGGTCATCCATTTCCGTGTCCTCAAAGCTGGGCATGGGTGCCGGATTGCGCCGGCCCGAGTGGATGATTTCTCCGGGAGCAACCAGGGGTTTGGGTGCGGCGACAGATGCCAGTGCCTGTTTGAAGGCAGCCACCTCTTCCGGGTGCAGGGGTTCGTACCCGGTCAACGCCGGCGCCACCGGCACGGCAGCGGCCCCCGGCTTCTGGCTGGGCGTAGCCGGTACGGCCTTCGGTGTCAGCCGTGCAGTCACACCCGCAGTGACATGCTCGTTGACCCGCCAGTAAACGGCCGTCACCAGGATGTCATGCCGCGTCTTGGCGGCCTGGGCAATTACGCTTTCCACTTCGGATAGACGGGCTGGATCTCCGATGTATTGCCGCGCCAAGTCCATCATTATCAGGTACTGCCGCCCCCGGGAATCCAGCGAAAGAACCTTGAATTTGTAGCTGGAAGACAACACGCCAACGCGGATCATGGCTTCCCGCACCACCGAATACAGCAATTCACGGCGCTCCAGGCGCTCGTTTTTGCGATTGGCAGCACTGCCGGGAGGCGTCACCGGCCCCCGCGCATGCCCCTTGCCAGACGGCGTGAACGGCTCGGTGGCGTCCACGTGGCTCAGGCCGGAGCTTTCGGCGGGCACGGAATGCCGGGCCGGCGGCTTCTTGGAAAACCAGTTTAGTAGGGACATTCTTGTTGCTTTCGGTATCGACGACCAAAAGAGTGTAGTGCAGCTACTTACCGATACAAAATTTCGAGAAGATGACGCCCAGCAGGTCATCCGACGTGAATTCGCCGGTGATCTCACTCAACGCATTCTGTCCCAACCGCAATTCTTCAGCCAGCAAATCCAGTGATTGGTCCTGCGCCGCCAGATGCTCGGCCGCCAATGCCAGGTGCGTCCGCACACGGCGCAGCGCCTGCAGGTGGCGCTCGCGGGCAATGAAGATGCCACCACTCGGGGCCTGCCAACCGGCTGTTTCCAGCAGGGTGCGACGCAAACTGTCCAGACCAGCGCCTGTCTTGGCGGACAGCACGATGCCTTTTCCCGACGCCCCCGCGGGCACGGCATCAGCCTTGTTCCAGACATCGATCACGGGAACCGTGTTTGAGAGTTTTTGGGCTATAGCCCTCGTGATATCTGCATCAGCAGCTATGTATTCTGTAGCACTTGCGCGCACCAGGTCGTGCAGGAACAAGACCGCATCGGCACCTTCAATGGCCTCCCAGGCGCGGGCGATGCCGATCTTCTCGACATCGTCGTCACTCGGGCGCAGACCGGCCGTATCGACCACATGGATGGGCACGCCCTCAATCTGGATGGTCTGCTGCACTTTGTCCCGGGTGGTGCCGGCAATCGGGGTCACGATGGCCAGTTCCGCACCCGCCAGTGCATTGAGCAGGGACGACTTGCCCGCGTTGGGCTGACCGGCAATGACAACCGTAATGCCCTCGCGCAGCAGGGCACCTTGCGACGCTTTTTGCAGCACAGCATTCAATGCCTGCTGCAAACGCTCCAACTGGCCCCTGGCGTCGGCCTTTTCCAGAAAGTCGATTTCCTCCTCGGGGAAATCCAGTGTCGCCTCCACCAGCATGCGCAGGTGGATGAGTGCATCCCGCAGGGTATGAATTTCGCGGGAGAAAGCGCCGGACAGCGACTGTGTGGCACTGCGCGCCGCCGCTTCGGTGCTGGCATCGATCAGATCGGCAATGGCCTCGGCCTGGGCCAGATCGATCTTGTCATTCAGGAAGGCCCGCTCGGAGAACTCGCCCGGTTGCGCAATGCGCAGACTGGGTAGATACGGCCGCCCAGTTGCCGGATTGACTTCCGAACTCGCCTCCAGACAGCGCGCCAGCAGCAACTGCAGCACCACAGGACCGCCGTGCGCCTGCAGCTCCAGCACGTCCTCACCAGTGAACGAGTGCGGCCCCGGGAAGAACAGGGCCAGACCCTGATCGATCGGTGACCCCTGGGCGTCATTGAAAGGCAGGTAGGTCGCCTCGCGGGGCCGCAGTACACGGCCCAGCAGGTATTCCACCCATGGGCCCAGCCCTTTGCCACTGATCCGCACAATGCCCACCGCGCCGCGCCCGGGGGCGGTGGCAATGGCGGCAATGGGATCGTGGTGCCTCGCGAGCATGGGAGGTGTCCTTTGTCAGGGATACCGTGGAACCGGCTCTGCCGGGCCACTGGTATCGCCCCCCTTCCCAAGGGGGGAGGCGCACAGCGCCTCGGGGGGTTATTTAAATTTCGGCAAATTGAACTGCGGCGGCACACCCATGCGCGTGTTGATGATCCACTGTTGCGCAATCGACAGGATGTTGTTGGTGATCCAGTACAACACCAGACCGGCCGGGAAGAAGAAGAACATCACACTGAAGATCAGCGGCATGAACCACATCATCTTGGCCTGCATGGGGTCCGGCGGTGCCGGATTCAATGAGGTCTGCAACAGGGTGGTGGCCGTCATCAGCAGCGGCAGGATGTAGAACGGATCAGGCGAGGACAGATCCTTGATCCACAGAATCCAGGGCACGTTGCGCATTTCCACGCTAGACAGCAGCACCCAGTACAAGGCAATGAAAACCGGGATCTGGATCATGATGGGGAAGCAACCGCCCATGGGATTGACCTTTTCCTCACGGTAGATACGCATCATCTCCTGCTGCATCTGCTGCGGGTTGTCCTTGAGGCGCTCGCGCATTTCGGTGATCTTGGGATTGACCGCCTTCATCTTGGCCATGCTGGCATAGGCCTTGGCATTAAGCCAGTAAAACGCAATCTTGAGCAACAACACCAGCGCCACGATGGACCAGCCCCAGTTCTGGATGAAGTCGTGCAACTTGTCGAGCAACCAGTACAGAGGCTTGGCCAGGATGGTCAGCCAGCCATAGTCCTTGACCAGCTCCAGACCGGGTGCCACTTTTTCCAGCATGGTTTCCCGCTGGGGGCCGGCAAAGAAGGTGGCATTGACCGCCTTGGTGGCGCCGGGGGCAATGGCTTCCAGGGGGGTGATCATGGTGGCGCGGTAGCAGCAATCCGCCACGGCGGAGCCGATGTCCACACCGTCCACCGAAATCGTGCGCTGCATACCTGCCGGCAGAATCCAGGCGCTGGCAAAGTAGTGCTGCACCATGGCCACATAGCCATCGGCAGCCTGCTTTTCGTAGTCTGCCTTTTTCTTCTTGATGTCGGCGAACTCCACCTTCTGGTACTTCTTGGCATCGGTGTAGACAGCCGGGCCGGTAAAGGTGGAGTAGAACGAAGACTCGCCAAGGGGTTTGTTGCCATCGCGCACCAGTTGCAGGTACAACTGGGGAGACAGCGGTGCAGTCGAGACATTGGTCAACTCATGCTTGACCGCCATGTCATAGGCACCACGACGCAAGGTGTAGGTCTTGACCAGCTTGATCCCGCCCACATCCGCAGAGGTGAACTGGAGCACCAGTTCATCCTCGCCATCCTTGAGCGTACGCGGACCACTCACCGTCATGGGCGTCTTGTGCGTGGGGAATGCGCCTGTGACGCTACCGCCAATGACGCCGGTCTGGGCCATGTAGACACGGTCCTTGTTGTCGTCGAGCAGCACAAAGTTCCGGGTCTTGTCCGCCATGTCGGCATGCTGGAGAAACTCGGTGCGCACCAGCGAACCACCCTCGGTCTCAAAGGTCAGCTTCATGACATCGGTGGTCACTTCAATGCGCTCCTTGGGAGCAATCTGGGCAACCGGGACCGCCGTGGCGCCTGCCGGAACGCTGGCCACTGTTGCAGCAGAGCCGGCCACACTGGGCACGCCGGCGGTACTGGCGCTGCTGGCCACGGTCGGAGTTGCCGCACCGGCTGGCGCGGTCTGCTGGGCAGGGCTCGGGAAAAAGGTCGCCTTCTTGCCGTTATGGACCTGCCACTGGTCCCATAGCAGCACCATGGAAAAGCCAAAGATCACCCACAAAATGGTGCGGCGAATATCGTTCATGAAGGTTTCTTTTCAGAGGGAGAAGAGAACAGCCGGGTAAACAGCCGGGGGGATTCGACGGGCACGGGGTCCAGGCCGCCAGCACACCAGGGGTGGCAACGCGCAATGCGAGCCGCAGCCAGATAGCTGCCGCCAGCGGCTCCATGGGTCTGCAAGGCCTGCAGGGCGTAGACCGAGCAGGTCGGCTCAAACCGGCAGGCAGACCCCAGCCAGGGGCTGAGAAAGATGCGGTAGGCCCGGACGATGCCCATGAGCAGCGATTGCATCATGGCGCAACCGGCACGCGGACCCGGGAAAAGAGTTGCTGCAATTCGGCCCGAACGGCAGCCTTGAGCACATCCGATGTCGCACTGACAAACTGCGCACGGTCAAACGCCGCGCGCAGACGCACCACGTGTGCACGCTCGGACAGGACGGGTTCGAAATCAGCACTCACGTTGTAGATCTGGCGTTTGATGGCATTGCGTGTCACGGCGCGCTTGGCCCACCGTTTCGGAACCATGGCACCCAGCCAAACCGCCTGGACGGGAAACAGGGCTGGCAGCCCGACTTCCAAAGGCCCTTCCAGCGCACAGCAATGCAAGGCAAAGTGTGCCGTTCTGGCGAGCGTAGTACCCGCCAAAACTGCCTGAAACTGGGGCCGCGTCTTCAATCGCTGCACGGTGGTATCACACCAGACCCGCACACCCGCGATGCCTGAATACGCATGCGCCGGACGGAGTTGGCCCGCAGTCGGTACTTAGACAGCCAGGCGCTTGCGGCCCTTGGCGCGGCGAGCGTTGATCACGGCGCGGCCACCGCGGGTCTTCATGCGAACCAGAAAGCCATGGGTACGGGCGCGACGGATTTTGGAAGGTTGGTAAGTGCGTTTCATTTGGAATTCCTAACAGGCTCAGTTCCGATCCAGCCCCAAAAAATAGGCGGATCTTGGTCAAATCGCCCCGAACACAATCAGGGGAACCGCCGATTATCGCAAATTTTCTGAGTCAGGGCAACACCTTACATCCGAAACACTGCGTATCGCTGTAAGTTGCGGGCAGCAATAAAAAATGTGGATAAGGTTTTGATAAATTACAATCCGCGGCGCAGCAACCCATAACTATCCACAGAAGCTGAAAAGAATAATGCCCGAGGGACGCCCACTCCAACACACCTTGCCAACCGGACTCGACATAGGCCAAAGTCTTTGGCAAAGCTGTGTCGACCAGCTGGCCCAGGAGCTGCCAGAACAACAGTTCAACACCTGGATCAAACCACTGAGCGCCCTGGTTCAGGAGGACTTGTCCAAGGTCACCATCTATGTCGCCAACCGGTTCAAGCTGGACTGGGTTCGGGCCCAATACAGCACCCGGATTGCGGCCATGCTGGAAAAAATGTATGGTCAGCCAGTGCAGGTTGAGTTAGCGATTACTCCGCGAGAAACTATTGCCAGGACTACGCTAGCAATACCAACACCTGAAATGGTGTCACCCGAGGAAAGCGTTGCGGTGGGTGAGTCCCCCCCTTCGACGTTGCCCAAGAACCGGCTCAACAGCATCCTGACTTTCGAGAACCTGGTTGAAGGTACCGCCAACCGCATGGCCCGTGCTGCCGCCATGCATGTCGCCACCACGCCTGGCCACTTGTACAACCCCTTGTTCATCTACGGCGGCGTCGGTTTGGGCAAGACCCATTTGATGCACGCCGTGGGCAACCGACTGCTGGCCGACAAGCCCGGCTCCAAAGTTCTCTACATCCATGCAGAGCAGTTTGTCTCGGATGTGGTTAAGGCCTACCAGCGCAAGACTTTCGATGAATTCAAGGAACGCTATCACTCCCTGGATTTGCTGCTGATCGACGATGTGCAGTTCTTTGCCAACAAGGATCGCACCCAGGAGGAGTTCTTCAACGCCTTTGAGGCGCTGCTGGCCAAAAAGTCCCACATCGTGATGACCAGCGACACCTACCCCAAGGGCCTGACCGACATCCACGAACGCCTGGTTTCGCGCTTCGATTCCGGCCTGACGGTGGCCATCGAACCACCCGAACTCGAAATGCGGGTGGCGATTCTAATCAACAAAGCCCGGGTCGAGGGTTCGGAAATGCCCGAAGAGGTGGCTTTCTTTGTAGCCAAGAATGTGCGCTCTAACGTGCGCGAACTCGAAGGCGCCTTGCGCAAGATCCTGGCCTATTCCCGTTTCAACCAGAAGGAAATCTCCATCCAATTGGCGAGAGAAGCCCTGCGCGACCTGCTGTCCATCCAGAACCGGCAGATTTCGGTGGAAAACATCCAGAAGACGGTGGCCGACTACTACAAGATCAAGGTCGCCGACATGTATTCGAAAAAGCGCCCGGCCAGCATCGCCCGCCCGCGCCAGATCGCCATGTATCTGGCCAAGGAACTGACACAAAAGAGCCTTCCGGAAATTGGAGAATTGTTCGGCGGTCGTGACCACACGACGGTGCTGCACGCGGTGCGCAAGATCGGTGGCGAACGCCAGCAGATGACCGAGTTGAACCAGCAACTGCACGTGCTGGAACAGACGCTCAAGGGCTGATCAGGAATAAAACGCCAAAACTGCAAAAGTCGCGTTTAAAACTGGGAAAATGGCAGGATTTTAGAAAAAATGGGCACCCGGGGAGAACGGTGCCACCACAGACACAATAGAAGAGGTTGACATGATTGTTTTGAAGGCAACACAGGACAAGGTCCTCTCGGTACTGCAATCCGTAGCCGGTATTGTGGAACGCCGGCACACCCTGCCCATCCTCGCCAATGTGTTGGTCCGCAAAACCGGCACTTCCCTGCAGGTCACCACCAGCGACCTTGAAATCCAGATCCGCACCACCGCCGAACTCGGTGGCGATACCGGCAACTTCACCACCACCATTGGCGCACGCAAGCTCATCGACATCCTGCGCACCATGCCCGCCGACCAGACCGTGTCGCTGGAGTCCAGCCAGAGCAAGATCATCCTCAAGGGTGGCAAGAGCAAGTTCACGCTGCAGACCATGGCCGCCGAAGACTTTCCGCTGGTGCAAGAGTCGGCCAACTTTGGCCCCGTGTTCAGCGTGCCGCAGAAAACGCTGAAGAGCCTGCTGAGCCAGGTGTCGTTCGCAATGGCCGTCCACGACATCCGCTACTACCTCAACGGCATCCTGTTCGTGGCCGAAGGCAAGACACTCAGCCTGGTGGCGACCGACGGCCACCGCCTGGCCTTTGCCTCCGCCACGCTGGACATCGAGGTGCCCAAGCAGGAAGTGATCCTGCCGCGCAAGACGGTGGTGGAGCTGCAGCGCCTGCTGAGCGACGCCGAAGGCGCCATCGAGATGCAATTCGCCAACAACCAGGCCAAGTTCGTTTTCGACGGCATGGAGTTCGTGACCAAGCTGGTCGAGGGCAAGTTCCCCGACTACAACCGCGTCATCCCCAAGAACCACAAGAACAGCATCACGCTGGGCCGGACCGCACTGCTGGCCACGCTGCAGCGCACGGCTATCCTGACCAGCGACAAGTTCAAGGGCGTGCGCCTGAACATCGACCCCGGCAGCCTGCGTGTGGCGTCCAACAATGCCGAGCAGGAAGAGGCAGTGGACGAACTGGACATCGACTACGGTGGCGACAGCATCGAAATCGGCTTCAACGTGACCTACCTGATTGATGCACTGGCCAATATGAGCCAGGACATGGTGAAACTGGAGCTATCCGACGGCAACAGCTCGGCACTGTTCACCATCCCCGACAACGCCACGTTCAAGTACGTGGTGATGCCGATGAGAATTTGACGCTGCAAAAATAGTAGCTACTTACGCAATCAAACCCCCGGCTTTCGGGGGTTTGAGCATTTAAGAATTGAGAGAAGTGAGCCATGACCGAAGACACCAAGCCCACCGGCACCCCCCAAAACAACGATGCAGCCGTGCATACGGGTGAGGGCGGCTCGGACAGCTCCAACTTCCAGCCCACCATCGACGCGCACCAGGCCGGCGCTTCCGAGGCCTACGGCGAAGGCTCGATCCAGATCCTCGAAGGACTGGAAGCCGTGCGCAAGCGCCCCGGCATGTACATCGGCGACACGTCCGATGGCACCGGCCTGCACCACCTGGTGTTCGAGGTCGTGGACAACTCCATCGACGAGTCCCTGGCCGGTCACTGCGATGACATCCTGGTCACCATCCACTCCGACAACTCCATCAGCGTCGTCGACAATGGCCGCGGCATTCCCACCGGGGTGAAGATGGACGACAAGCACGAGCCCAAGCGCTCGGCGGCTGAAATTGCCCTGACCGAACTGCATGCCGGCGGCAAGTTCAACCAGAACAGCTACAAGGTCTCGGGCGGCCTGCACGGCGTGGGTGTGTCCTGCGTGAATGCGCTGTCCAAGATGCTGCGCCTGACCATCCGCCGCGACGGCAAGGTGCACGTCATGGAGTTCAGCAAGGGTTTTGTGCAAAACCGTCTGGTAGAGACCGTGAACGGCGTTGAAGTGTCCCCGATGAAAATCATCGGCGAAACCGAAAAGCGTGGCACCGAGGTGCACTTCCTGCCCGACACCGAGATCTTCAAGGAAAACAACGATTTCCACTACGAAATCCTCTCCAAGCGCCTGCGCGAACTGAGCTTCCTGAACAACGGCGTGCGTATCCGCCTGAAGGACGAGCGCACCGGCAAGGAAGACGACTTCGCCGGCGCCGGTGGCGTGCAGGGCTTTGTGCAGTTCATCAACAAGGGCAAGACGGTGTTGCACCCCAACATCTTCCACGCCATGGGCGACCGTCAGAGCGACCAGGGCACCAACATCGGTGTCGAGGTGGCGATGCAGTGGAACAGCGGCTACAACGAGCAGGTCCTGTGCTTCACCAACAACATCCCCCAGCGTGATGGCGGCACCCACCTGACCGGCCTGCGCGCCGCCATGACCCGCGTCATCAACAAGTACATCGACGAATCCGAGCTGGCCAAGAAGGCCAAGGTGGAGGTGAGCGGTGACGACATGCGCGAAGGCCTGACCTGCGTGCTGAGCGTGAAAGTGCCCGAGCCCAAGTTCAGCAGCCAGACCAAGGACAAGCTGGTTTCCAGCGAAGTGCGTGGCCCGGTCGAAGACATCGTCAGCAAGCTGCTCGCCGACTACCTGCAGGAGCGCCCCAACGACGCCAAGATCATCGTCGGCAAAATCATCGAAGCCGCCCGCGCCCGCGAAGCAGCCCGCAAGGCCCGCGACATGACCCGCCGCAAGGGCGTGCTCGACGGCATGGGCCTGCCCGGCAAGCTGGCCGACTGCCAGGAGAAAGATCCGGCGGGTTGCGAAATCTACATCGTCGAGGGTGACTCCGCCGGCGGCTCCGCCAAGCAGGGCCGTGACCGCAAGTTCCAGGCGATCCTGCCGCTGCGCGGCAAGATTTTGAACGTGGAAAAAGCCCGCTACGAAAAGCTGCTGACCAGCAATGAAATCCTGACGCTGATCACCGCCCTGGGCAC
>JAVBYK010000083.1 GCA_030824095.1 bacterium | reverse complement strand
GTACGCAAGGCGTGTGGCGCGCCCAAGGTGGGCATGCTGGTGGCCGAGGCACATGATGCCAAGGCCATGGACGCGCTGGCCCGCAGCGCCCATGTGGTGCTGAGCACCGCCGGCCCCTTTGCCCTGTATGGCAGTGAGCTGGTGGCGGCCTGCGTGCGCCACGGCACACACTATGTGGACATCACCGGCGAGACGCCGTGGGTCAACGGCCTGATTGACCGCCACCACGCAGAGGCCCAGCGCAAGGGTGTGCGCATCATCCCGTTCTGCGGCTTTGATTCCATTCCGTCGGACCTCAGCGCGCACCTGGCCAACCAGGCCATGCGAGAGCGCCATGGCGAGGCCTGCACGCAGGCGAAAGCAGCGTTCAGCATCCGTGGCGGCTTCAATGGCGGCACGCTGGCCTCGTTGTTCAACATGCTGGCATCCGGTCAGATGGATGCCATGGCCGATCCCTTCCTGTTGAATCCGGAGGGCACGCGTCCGGCGGACGCGGCCCGCCACAAGGACCCCGTCGGTCCGCTGCACGATGCGGATTTCTCCGCTTGGCTGGCTCCCTTCATGATGGGGCCGATCAACACCCGCGTGGTGCGGCGCAGCGCGGCCCTGCTGGGTTATGCCGATGGCTACGCCTACCAGGAGTATCTGCGGCTGGGGCGCGGGCCGGCTGCAGCGCTGGCGGCCACCAGCCTGAGCGCGGGTTCGCTGGCCTCGCAGGCAGCCCTGCGTCTGGCCCCGCTGCGCAGCCTGGCGCAAAAAATGGCACCCCCGCCGGGAGCGGGACCGTCCGAGGCCAGCATGGACGGCGGCTCGTTTCGCTGCCAGTGGGTGGGCCATAGCGCCAGCGGCCAGATGGTGCGCGGCGTGATTGCCGACCAGGGCGACCCCGGCAACCGCGCCACGACCAAGATGCTGTGCGAGTCGGCGCTGGCACTCGCCCTGCAATTGGATGATCTGCCGGGCGGGCGCCAGCACGGCGGCCTGCTGACCCCGGCCAGCGGCTTGGGCGATGTGCTGGTGCAACGCCTGCGCGTGGCTGGCATGACCCTGAAGGCCGAATGACCCACCGCATGATCGACCGTTAGCGAGACCACCATGGCCACCAAGACATCTTCCACACGACAGACCGCACTGATCACCGGCGCCTCATCCGGCATTGGTGAGGCGCTGGCCCACAACTGCGCCGCCGCCAAACTCGATGTCATTCTGGTGGCACGCAGCGAAGGCAAATTGAAGGCGCTGGCCGAGTCCCTGGCCGTGCAGCATGGCATCACCGCGCGCGTGCAACCGGCCGATCTGTCCCAACCCGGTGCTGCGGCGCAGTTGCACGCCGCCTTGCAGAGCAAACGCTGCAACGTGGATGTGCTGGTCAATTGCGCCGGTGTGCTGGAGCAAGGCGCCTTCACGGCGATGGACCACGCGCGGCATCAGGCCATCATTGACCTGAACATCTCGGGCCTCACGGCCATGCTCAGCGCGTTCGTGCCGGGCATGGTGCAGCAGGGCCATGGGCGAGTGCTGAATGTAGCCTCGGTCGCCGCCTTTCAGCCGATACCCACGTTGGCCAGCTATGCGGCCAGCAAGGCCTATGTGCTGTCGCTGTCCGAAGCACTGGCCGAGGAGTTGCGCGGAACGGGCGTCACGGTCACCGCGCTGTGCCCCGGCATCACCGCGACGAATATGCTGACGCAGGCCGCTGGCGCCAATGACAAGCTCAGCCAACTGCCCGCCTTCCTGATCGGGGACGTGGAAGCCGTGGCGGCCCAGGCCTTTGCCGCCTGCATGCGGGGTGATGCCATCTGCGTGCCCGGTGTCATCAACCAGGCGGCCATGATTGCGTCGCGTGGCACGCCCAAGTGGCTGGTGCGCCGCATCGGCGGGCTGCTGGGGCGCAAGGCGCTGTAGGCTCTGCCCGTCTGCCCTTAAGCTATGGGGCATGACGACTACGACCTTATCTCCACCCTGTGTGGCGCTGGATGACGCAGTGCCCACGCTGCAGCGGCAGGGCTATGCCGTGCTGTCCGCGCCATCCGTATCCGCACTGACCCAGACGGCCCTGACGGACCTGATGGCCCTGGTGCCAAGCTGGAACGACCTGCCACCGGACCAGTACCTGAAAGACGGTGGGCGTTACCGCCGCCGCCGTCACGCCAGCTACGTCATCCAGGATGGCCAGTTGCAGGCGGTTGCCCACCGCGCGCACTGGCAGCCGTTGGAGTACAACGCCCTGCACGGGGGCATGCAGCGCTGGTTTGAACCGGTGGCGCCCGAAACGGCGGCACAGCCGGCGTGGTCGCACCTGCTGCTGGCGCTGGGTGCGTTGTGCTCCAAGCTCAAGGGGGAACAGCCCTGGTTTGTGGAGGCTCACCAGTTCCGCATCGATACCACCGACGGCATTGGACGCCCCACGCCCGAGGGCGCACACCGCGATGGTGTGGATCTGGTGGCGGTGTTTCTGGTGGACCGCCAGGGCGTCAAGGGTGGTGAGACGCGGGTGTTTGATGCCGACGGCCCGAATGGCCAGCGCTTTACGCTGAGCGAGCCGTGGTCACTGTTGCTGCTGGACGATGCCCGGGTGATCCACGAGTCCACGCCGATCCAGCCGGTTGGCACGGCAGGGCATCGCGACACCCTGGTGCTTACCCTGCGCGCAGGCTGTTTTCAGGACGATATAAAGGGTTGAGGGCCGGACTAAAATGCCTTAAGAACCAAAGAAAAAAAGAACGGTCACAAGGAGAACTATGTCCTGTTCGCCGGCAGAGCTGAAGAAAAAAAGCGACGAATTTCTTTCCAAATGGCAGGCATGCAAAACCCATCCGGGCATTGATGGGTTTGTGGAGTTTGCAGTAGCCGTATCCAGCTTCACCGAGTTTCTGGACGCCAAAGGCCTGCCCGGCCTGCACCAGAGCGCCCGCGCCGTGGAGCAGCAGGTTCTCTCCCAATTTGACCGCTGGAACAGTGATCCCATGCCGGACACGCCAATGGCCGATCTGGACGAACAGATTGCCGAGTTCAGTGTGCGCATTGCCGCCTTCCTCGAAGAGAACACCGACTCCAATCCCGAGCGGCGCCTGCACCAGGACAACGACGTCATTACGGATTTGCTCCCGGTCAAGAAAATCTGGCTGGTGACTTCGGCGCCCGATGCCTGGAAAGAGGTGGTCACGCAGGCGGGCTACTTCAATATCCGGGTGGAGGTGTGTGGCTCACACTACGACCAGAAGTCCACCCAGGACCCGGCCATTGTGCTGGTCGATGCCAAGGGGCTGGAGTCCACCGCCTTCATCGTGCGGGTTCAGGCCTTGCGCAGCCGGTTCTCGGCCAGCAGCATCATGGGATTGCAGCTGCCGCACGACTTTGACGCACTCAAGCTGGCCTTGCGTGTGGGGTGTGATTTCTGCTTCCCGGTGGGAACGCCCCAGTCCGTCATCATGGCCCGCATCGTCAAGCTGTGTGGCAGCGAAGAGGAGCCACCGTACCGGGTGTTGGTGGTGGAAGACTCCAAGACCGCCAGCACGCTGATCCAGCGCACGCTCAAGGAATCCGGCGTCGAATCCATGGCCATCTCCAAACCCCAGGAGGTCTTGACCGCCTTGACCAAGTTCCAGCCGGATCTGGTGCTGATGGACATGTACATGCCAGGTTGCACCGGAGTCGAGGTCACCCGCGTCATCCGCCAACACGAAGAATTTTTGTCCACGCCGGTGGTCTACCTGTCAGCCGACACCAGCATTGCCCTGCAGGTGGATGCGCTGCGCCTGGGGGGCGACCACTTCCTGACCAAGCCCTTCAACCCGGTCATCCTCAATGCCGTGGTGCGCAGCAAGATTGAGCGCTACCGCATCCTGCGCCGTTCCATGTTCCTGGACAGCCTGACCGGGCTGCTGAACCACACGACATCCAAGCAGCGGGTGGATGCCGCCGTGACGGCCGCGTTCGCTGAAGACACGCCGTTGTGCGTGGCCATGATCGACATCGACCACTTCAAGAAGGTCAACGACACCTACGGTCACCCCATGGGCGACCAGGTGATCCGCAGCATGGCCTGGCTGCTCAAGCAGCGGCTGCGCAAGACCGACGCGGTGGGGCGTTACGGGGGGGAAGAGTTTCTGGTGATCCTGCCGCAGGCCGATGCCGAGCGGGCGCGCCAATTGCTGGATCGCATCCGCATCGACTTCTCGGAGTTCCGCCACCCGGTGAACGCCACCTCGTTTGCCTGCACCTTCTCATGCGGCATTGCGCAGCTGGCGCCCGGCATGACGGCACTGTCCGTGGTCAAGCTCGCTGACGAGGCCCTGTACCGGGCCAAGCGCGAGGGGCGCAACCAGATTGTGGTTGCCTGAGCGGCGCCCCCGACCTTAAACCGCTTCTGCAGTGTCCTCGATGGCGGTTTCGGGGCTGGAGCAGGATGGGCCTGCGCAGCCATGGATCTCAGCGGTGGGCAAGGCCTGGGGCGCGCTGATGGCACCGGTGACCGTGTCGTAGCCAACGCGCTGCAGGTGCCCTGCCAGTGCCGCATCCATGGAGTCGGCATGCTGGGGAAACCACACGGCCAATTCCTTGGCCATTTGGCGCACCATGGCCAGATCGCCCGCAGCGCCTTGCTCTGCGCCCTGCTGCATGATCTGCAGCACGACCTTGTGTTGCATGGAGTGGCAGTTGCTGGCGGCAAAGCGGGTCTCTGCCATCCAGCGGTCTTCGCGGCTGAAATGGTCATCGGTGTGGGCCACCAGGTCTCGCCAGGCCGAGAGCACCGCGCCATCCGATGCGGTTTCCACAGCCGCCAGCAGCTCCACAAATTCCTGGTGGGTGCTGTCCATCTGGGGCAAACCCAGAACAAAGTCATCAGACCATTCAAGTGCAGGCACAAAGTTCTCCGAAGTAATGAATGAAGAGGGTTTTCGTCACAGCGCGTGCGAGACGATTTTGAAGTCGGCGTCTTCCGCAAACGTCTTGACCGAGAAGCCCAGGCTGCGCATCAGTTTGAGCATGCCCGGGTTGTTGGCCAGCACCAGACCATCGATCTCGGCCAGGCCGCGTTCGCGGGCCACGTCCATGATGCTGAGCATCAGGCGCGAGCCCAGGCCTTTGCCGTTGAAGTCATCGGCCACCACCAGCGCAAATTCGCAGCTGGACTGGTCCGGGTTGGTGATGTAGCGCGACACGCCAACGATGCGCTCGGTCTCGGTGATCTCGCCATCGGCACCTGCAGTGCGCTCCTTGAACACCGCCACCAGGGCCATTTCACGGTCGTAGTCGATTAGCGTGAAACGTGCCAGCATGGTGGGCGGCAGTTCGGTGATGGAGGACACGAAACGGAAGTAGCGGCTCTCGGGCGAGAGGTGCTGCATCAAGTCCTGCAGCATCTGGGCGTCGTCCGGGCGGATGGGGCGCACGGAGTATTCACCGCCACCGGGCAGCGGCCAGACCTGCTCGAAGCGGGCCGGATACGGCAGGATGGCCAGGTGACCGTAGTGGTTGGTGCCACCGCTGGCCGCCTGGGAGGCGTGGTCAATCACGATGCGTGCGTCCACGGCCACTGCACCGTGTTCGTCCACGATGAAGGGGTTGATGTCCATTTCGCGCAGCTGGGGCAGTTCGCACACCATTTCCGAGACGCGCAGCAGCACCTGCTCCAGCGCGTCCATGTTGACGGCGGTATTGCCACGCCACTCACCCAGGGTCTCGGCCACGCGGGAGCGCTCGATCAGACGCCGGGCCAGGAACTGGTTCAGCGGCGGCAACTCCATGGCGCGGTCGTTGATCAGCTCAATCATGGTGCCGCCGGCACCAAAGGCGATCACCGGGCCAAACGGGTCGTCGGTGACCAGACCGATGTAGATTTCGCGCCCGCGCTTGGCGCTGGCCATGTTCTGCACGGTCACGCCGTTGATGCGGGCCTTGGGTTGCAGCCGGGCCACGGTTTGCATCATGTCGTTGTAGGCATCGCGCACGCCGGTGGCGTTGACGATGTTCAGTGCCACGCCCTGCACGTCGGATTTGTGGCTGATGTCGGGCGAGTCGATTTTCAGCGCCACCGGGAAGCCCAACTGCGTGGCGATCATCATCGCCTCGTTGGCGCTGCGGGCCAGCATGGTGGTAGTGACCGGGATGTGGAACGCCGACAACAGGGTCTTGGACTCCATTTCGGTCAGCACCTTGCGCCGCTCGGCCAGCACGCTTTCAATCACCAGGCGGGCGCCCTCGATGTCGGGCTTGTTCAGCGTGGACAGGGGCGGTGGTGTCTGTTGCAGCAGCAACTGGTTCTGGTAGAACGAGGCCAGGTTGCCAAAGGCACCCACGGCCGCCTCGGGGGTGCGGAAGCTGGGAATGGCGGCTTCCTTGAGAATGCCGCGGGCAGCGCCCACCGAGGCATCGCCCATCCAGCACGACAGCAGGGGTTTGCCGATGGTGCGTTTGACCTCTGCCAGGGCCGTGGCAACTGCGGCCGCGTCGCCACCCGCCTTGGGTGAGTAGATGGCCAGCATGCCGTCGATCTGGCGGTCTTTTTCGGCGGCTGCAATGGCGGCCTTGAAGTGTTCCGGGCCAGCGTCCTCGGACAGGTCGATCAGATCAGCCAGAGATGCCAATGGTGGCAACTGGGGCTTGAGCGCAGCAATCGACTCGCTGGAGAGTTTGCCCAGTTGCAGTGATATCTCGTTGACCCAGTCGGCCGCCAGCACGCCGGGGCCGCCACCGTTGGTGACGATGGCCAGGCGTTTGCCCACCGGACGGTAGCGCGAGGCCAGGCACTTGGCAGCGGAGAACAAAGCCACGAAGGAGCGCACGCGCACGGCACCGGCGCGCCGCAAGGCGGCGTCAAACACGTCGTCGCTGCCGACAATGGCGCCGCTGTGGGTCTGGGCGGCCTCGTTGCCGGCGGCCTTGCGGCCTGCCTTGAGCACCACCACCGGTTTGGCATTGGCGGCCGAGCGCAGGGCGCTCATGAAGCGGCGGGCGTTGGAGATGCCTTCCATGTACACCACGATGCTGTGGGTTTGCGCGTCATTGGCCAGAAAATCCAGGGCTTGCGCAATGTCAACCGAAGTGTGCGGGCCGAGTGACACCACCGACGAGAAGCCAACCCCGTTGCTGCGGGCCCAGTCCAGCATGGACGAGGTCAGGGCGCCGGACTGGGATACCAGTGCCAGTGACCCGGTACTGGCCAGCGGTCCGGCGGCACTCGCGTTGAGTTGCAGCTGTGGCCGCTGGATGCCCAGGGAGTTGGGGCCCAGCAGGTGGATGCCTTCACGGCGGGCAATCTTCTTCAGTTCGGTGGACTGTTCGGCCGTGATGCCGCTGGATATCACCAGGGCTGAACGGCAGGCCATGCGGCCCGCCAGTTCCAGCGCCGGAGCCACGTCGGATGGGGGGAGGGCGATGATGGCCAGGTCGGCGCGGGCCTGCGCCAGGTCGGCCAGCGTGCCGCTGGTATGGATGTCCAGAAACTGCAGGGTGCCCGTGAAGCGCTGTGCGCGCAGGGCTTCCAGCAGGGCCACTGCCTGCGCCGTCTGTGTGGATGGGTCATCGACGCTACCGACAAATACGGCAACGGATTCGGGGGTGAACAGAGGGGTTAGGTAGTGTTTGTCCATATGGTTTCTCTAGTCGGCGCCGATCAGCACCTTGACGTGGGCCGCCACGCTGCGCGCCAGGGGGCTTAGCACGTATCCGCCTTCCAGGCAGGAAATCACGCGTCCCTTGCAGTGGCGTTGGGCCACTGCAAGCAGTTGCTGGGTGACCCAGGCGTAGTCGGCTTCGACCAGACCCAGGTTGCCCATGTCGTCTTCGCGGTGGCCATCAAAGCCCGCGGAAATGTAGATCATCTCGGGGGCAAAGGCGTCCAGTGCGGGAATCCAGTGGGTGGTGACGGCCTCGCGGAAGGCTTCGCTGCCGGAGCGTGACGGCATACCGACGTTGACCATGTTGGGGCCGGTGGCGTTTTCGCCACTGAAGGGGTAGATGCCCTGCTCAAAGATGGAGCACATCAGCACGCGCTCGTCGCCGCGGAAGATGTCTTCGCTGCCGTTGCCGTGGTGCACGTCAAAGTCGATCAGGGCGACGCGCTGGATGCCGTGTTCGGTGAGTGCGTGGCGTATTCCGACGGCAATGTTGTTGAAGAAACAAAAGCCCATGGCGGCGGCCCGTTCCGCATGGTGGCCGGGCGGGCGCACACAGCAGAACGCGGACGGCGCTTCGCCGCTGACCACCAGGTCCGTGGCCTGGACAACAGCACCCGCGGCGCGCAATGCAGCCTGCACGGTGAAGGGGTTCATTTCGGTATCGGGATCGACGCGGTGGTAACCCTCGGCGGGGGAGGCATCCATCAGCTCCGCCACATACAGGGAGGAGTGGGCGTGCGCCAGTTGCCCGGTGGTGGCCAGTGGTGCGTAGTAGGGGTGCATGTAGTCCAGCAGGCCCTTGGTCAGCAGCATGTCGTTGATGGCGCTTAAGCGCTCCGGGCATTCCGGGTGGTGAGGCCCCATTTCGTGGCGGGAGCAATCGGCATGGGTAATGTAGGCTGGCAGCAAATCGGTCTCCACTTTGCGTCAGGCAAACCTTGGTTGGAACCTGCCGCGAGTTTAGGGTTATCCCTGATAAGAATTCTTGACTTAAAGCAATTTAAAGGAAAAAACGCCTCTAGCCCTCGTGAAAAGGGCGTGAGGCGCTATCAAATTTAAAGCGTTTTGGTCTGTGCAAGGAATTACATGCGTTCAAAAATGGCGGCAATGCCCTGGCCGCCGCCAATGCACATGGTCACCAGCGCATAGCGGCCCTGGATGCGTTGCAGCTCATACAGGGCTTTCACGGTGATCAGCGCGCCGGTGGCGCCAATGGGGTGGCCCAGCGAAATGCCGGAGCCATTGGGGTTGACCTTGGCCGGGTCCAGGCCCAGGTCGCGGCTGACGGCGCAGGCCTGGGCGGCAAAGGCCTCATTCGCCTCGATGACGTCCAGGTCGTTGACGGTCAGGCCGGCCTTCTTGAGGGCCAGCTGGGTGGCGGGCACCGGGCCAATGCCCATGTACTTGGGGTCCACACCGGCGTGGGCGTAGGCCACCAGGCGGGCCAGCGGCTTGGCACCACGTGCCTTGGCGGCTCCGGCTTCCATCAGCACCACGGCCGCGGCGGCGTCGTTGATGCCGGAGGCGTTGCCGGCGGTCACGGTGCCGTTTTCCTTCAAAAAGGCCGGCTTGAGCTTGGTCATGTCGGCCAGGCTGCAGTTCGGACGGAAATGCTCGTCCACGGCGTAGGCCACGTCGCCCTTCTTGCTTTTGAGCATGACGGGCATGATCTGGTCTTTGAAATAGCCGGCTTCGGTGGCGCGCTGGGCACGGTTGTGGCTTTCCACCGCCAGTGCGTCCTGCTCTTCGCGGCTGATGCCCCATTTGGCGGCAATGTTCTCGGCCGTTACGCCCATGTGGATGGTGTGGAAGGGGTCGTGCAGGGCGCCAATCATCATGTCGATCATCTTGGTGTCACCCATGCGGGCGCCCCAACGCATGTTCAGCGACGCAAACGGTGCGCGACTCATGTTCTCGGCACCGCCGCCAATGGCCACGTCGGTGTCGCCCAGCAGAATGCTCTGGCTGGCCGAAACAATGGCCTGCAGGCCCGAGCCGCACAGGCGGTTGACGTTGAAGGCGGGTGTTCCTTCAGCGCAGCCGCCGTTGATGGCGGCCACACGGGACAGGTACATGTCCTTCGGTTCGGAGTTGACCACGTGGCCAAACACCACATGGCCCACATCTTTGCCTTCCACCTGGGCACGCGCCAGGGATTCACGCACGACCTGGGCGGCCAGCTCGGTGGGGGGGATGTCTTTCAGGCTTCCGCCAAAGGTGCCAATGGCGGTGCGCACGGCGCTAACAACAACTACTTCACGGGACATGGGTGCTCCTTGGGTTAGATTTAGGCGTTTCAGTGAGTGTGGACCGGTTAGGCTACAGTGGGCTGACACGGTCAGTGATCGGTTTCAGTATGGCATGGCCTCCTGCGTTGTGATGTCGCCAAGCTTGCTCTGGTTTTGATTCAAGTCAATTCCTGAAGATTGAAAATCGTTGCAGGCATATGCCAGCGGGCGCAGAATAACCCCGTGATATAGATCAATCCCACAACTATTTATTCCTATGGAGAAGTGCGAATCATGAACAAACTTTCATTGACAGCTATCTTGTGCGGAGCTTCGCTCGCATTGACCGCGTTGGCACCCGCCTATGCCGCGGTGGATGAAGACGCAGCAAAGGCCCTGGCCAAGAAGAACGACTGCTTCAAGTGCCACGCAGTCGACAAGAGCAAGAAGGGACCTTCCCTGAAGAAGATCGCTGCCAAGTACAAGGGCAAGGCGGATGGTCAGGAGAAAGCCATCAAGAACATGACCACCGGTCCGAAGGTCAAGCTGGAAGACGGTACTGAGGAAGAGCACAAGGTGATTGACACCAAGGACACCGCCCAGATAAAGAATCTGGCCGACTGGATTCTTTCCCAATGATGGGTTGATGCAGCAGAGCGACCCAGTCGTGCATGCCCAAAAAAACCGCCCTCAAGGGCGGTTTTTTTTATTTGTTTTCACTACGATAGGCGCCCTTGATTTTGATTGATCTATGTCAAACCAGGGGTCAATCTCGCAGTTTGGGCTACATAGACCTATGAATCGCCTTGCCTATCGGGAGGAAGTGCGCGCTTCTGGTGAGGTCAGAGCACTTTTTCTTAAACTGAATCAAGTTTCACTGCAAGCAAATCATGAGCAAACTGCTCAGGTAACCGGGTGATTTAGCAACGTAAAGCCCGAGTAAAGCAGTTGTAAAAATTGACCCCGTCAATTGCGGGGAACAAAATGGTTTTACGTCCCAAAAGACCCGGCAAAAGTAAACACCGAACTGAGATTCTTCCGCATGAACCCGTTTTCATCAGCCGAATCGTTGACCAGCACGGTGCATTGCGAAAGTCGCTGGGTCCATGACCACTCTTTCATCGTTGCCGCCATTCGCGTTGGTAGCGTTCCACAGCAGGATTGGATCACCCGGAGTTCGGGTGAGGGGTGTAATTTTTGTTTGGCATTTTGATAATACGGAGGCACTGAAATGAAATTCTTACGCTTTGCCCAGATCGCTGCGGTCTGGTGCGTTCTGGCCCTTGGGGGCATGTCCGCGCACGCGGAGGAAGCCAAGGATTTGCTTCTGAAAGGCGATGCCAAATGCACAGGCTGCCACGATGAGGCAGATGACGCCAAGCCCACCATGCTGGATCTGCGTCCGTCAGTGTTGGCCATTGGCAAGACCCGCCACGGCGTTCAGGCCGATGGTCGCAACCCAACCTGCACCAATTGCCACGGCGAAAGCAAGTCACACGTGGAGTACAAGGGCAAGGACAAGCCGCCCAAACCCGATGCGTCGTTTGACAAGCGCTCCAAGACTACAACTGAAGCCAAGAATGCTGCTTGCATGAGCTGCCACCAGGCCGATGCGAAGCGCTCCCATTGGGAAGGCAGCGCCCACCAGGCCAAAGATGTGGCGTGCAGTTCTTGCCACAAGATCCACACCGCCCATGACAACGTGCGCGACAAGAAGACCCAGCCTGAAGTTTGCTTTGCTTGCCACAAGGAACAGCGCACCCAGGTCAGCAAGCCGTCGCACCACCCTGTTCTGGAAGGCAAGGTTGCCTGCTCGGATTGCCACAACTCACACGGTTCTGTCGGTCCCAAGCTGATGAAGCGCGATAGCGTGGTGGAGACCTGCTACACCTGCCACATGGAAAAACGCGGCCCGTTTGTGCACAACCACGAACCCGTCAGCGACGACTGCTCCAACTGCCACAACCCCCATGGCACCACCGCCGAGAACCTGTTGAAGGTGCGTGCGCCCATGCTGTGCCACCAGTGCCACACCCCCCACGGCGGTTTCATTCCCCAGTTGCTCGGTGCACAGACGCCTGCGCTGAAGAATGGCGTAACCCAGTCGGGCAAGAGCACCACCAATTTGACCCAGGGCCGTAGTTGCATGAACTGCCACACGCAAGTGCATGGCACCAACAACCCGTCCACCGTCAATCCAACACCCCAGTTCAACTTCCGTTGAGAAAGGTTGAGTATCATGAAATCGCACAACAATCAGTTCAGTTTCAGCAAGACCTTGCTGGCACTGGCGGTGATGGCAGCCTATGCGCCTGCGTTCGCGGATGATGCCGAAATTGCACTCCTGACCCGTCCCACCAGCTCCATCAGCGTCGGAGTTGGCAATGTGAGTGGTGATGCGGCGGGCCGCTCCATCTTTGGGCAGTACAACGGACTGCGCCCGGACAGCACCACGCTGCAACTGGACGTGGACATCAACTCCCGCAACGACGCCACCGGAACCGCGCTGTACCTGAAGGGCAGCAACCTGGGTCTGGACAGTCGCGACCTCTCCGTCTCCTACGAAAAGCAGGGTGACTGGAAAGTTGGCGCCGACTATTCCGGCCTGACCCACCGTGAACTGCGGACCGTCAATACCGGCCTGCAGGGCGTGGGCAGTGCCACCCCGAGCGTGGTGCGTCTGGCCACACCCGGATCTGGTACGGACTACAACCTCAGCGCCAAGCGCGAGGGCATGGGCCTGTCGATGGAGAAGTGGTTCTCGAAGTCGTTGCAGCTGGAAGTCAGCTTCAAGAACGAGAACAAGACCGGTGCACGGCTCTTCGGTACGGGCTATGCCTGTGCGGCCTATGTCTGCACCAATGCACAAAGCGCCACCAACCAGACCTGGGCATTCCTGATGTTGCCCGAGCCGATTGATTCGACCACCAAGCAGATCGAAGCCCGGCTCAACTACCACGACAAGAATCTCACAGTTTCCGGTGGTTACTACGGCTCCTACTACACCAATGCCAACGGCAGCATCCGTGCCACGGTGCCCAACCAGTTGAACAACCCGCTGGGTAATCCGATCACACTGGCTCCTGCAGTGTCCGGCTCCGTGATTGCGGGCGGTGGCACCAGCTTGCAGAACGTGATGCAGATGCCGGTGGCCCTGGGTGCCGACAACGAAGCGCACCAGTTCTATGTGTCGGGTGCCTACCGGTTCACACCCAGCACCAATGGCACGTTCAAATACGCGTATTCGCGTGCCAAGCAGGATGAGAACTTTGCTGCAGCGGGATTCACCGGCGCGCCCGCCGGAGTCACCAGCCTGAACGGCGTTGTTGATACCCGCCTGGCCCAGTTGGGGTTGACGACCAAGGTCACCCCGAAGCTGGGTTTGCTGGCCAACGTGCGGTATGAACGCAAGGAAGACCATACGCCATCGGTGTTGTACAACATCGAAGGCGGCGCAGCCTCTCCCGCGCCAGCCGTGCCATCGGTGGCCACGCCGTCGAGTGTCAACCGCTATTGGTACAACTACCACGTGGACTCGACCAAGATCGTCGGCAAGGTCGAAGCGAATTACCAGTTCGCCCCCGGTACCCGCGGCACCTTCGGTCTTGACTACAACATGGTGGACCGCCCGGTTCCCATCTCCATCACGGAAGAGGAACTGGCAGGTATTGGCGCCGTGCGCTCCAAGAACACCGAAAACGGCTACCGCCTGGAACTGCGCAGCAACTTGGCAGAAACGTTGAGTGGCTCCTTCGGTTACACCAACAGCAAGCGCGTCGGCAATGACTGGACAAGCCTGAGCAACAGTGCAGCCTTCGTGGCGGCAGGTCTCGGGTATGGCATGACAGGCCCGGCAGGACAATTCCTGTCCCTGAATGCAGGCAATGCCTTCCCCATGAACATGGCAGACGTGGATCGCAGCAAGGTCAAGCTGGCAGCCAACTGGAATCCCACCGAGCAGTTCGAGTTGCAACTGGTCGCAGAAACCAGCTCGGACAAGAACGCCATGCCGTTCAACGCCGTGGCTCTGGGCAAAGGCTGGCGCGAGTCCAGCACCCGGCTGTTCAGTGTGGATGCCAGTTATGTGGTGTCCGACAACTGGAAGATCAATGGCTATGCCTCGTCGGGCAGCCAGAACCTGATGGTCAACCACAGCACCGGCTACATGGCAGACCTGACCTCTCCCACCGAGAGTTTTGGTCTTGGCGTAGTCGGGCAGGCCAGCAGCAAGCTGGAGCTGGGTGCCCAGTTGACCCTGCTGCGTGACTCCACACGCTATGGTCTGCTGGCTTCGCCAACGACCACCGGAACACTGCCCAATATCCGGCAGGTGGCACCCAATGCCAACAACGTGGCCCAGGCCACCATTGGTCTGCCCGATGTGCGCTACACCAGTAACACGCTGAACCTGTTTGGCAAGTATGCGCTGGACAAGAAGTCCGACATCCGCGTCAGCATGGTGTACCAGCGTGCCACTTTGGATGAGTGGAGCTGGGTCAACAATGGTGTCTCATTTGTCTTCGGAGACAACACCACGGTGAAGATGAGCCCGGAGCAAACGGTTACCTTCATCGGTGCGTCGTACATCTACAAGTTCTAGCTGTTTGCGTGGGCAGGGTAAACACCTGCCCATCAGTCATATAAAGTACTTGATGTATGTCAACAATGTTGTCTTCATTGAAGTCTGTTCTATTTAAAGCGCAACAATGAGTTTGCGCTTTTTTTCTGGGAAAACCTGACCATGCGAACTCAATCCTCGCCCATGCGCCTGTTGACGGCGTGGCTGCTGGCGGCGTGCCTGGTTCCAGCGGCGCTGGCCGCGACCGATTCGGCAAAGCCCCCGAGCGCTGCAACACCGGCATCTCTCGACAGCGCAACCTGCCAGACCTGCCATGACGGCAAAAAGGGCAAGCTCGAAGTGCCGGATGGAGAAGGCAATCCACGTGCCTTGCGCAGCATTGCCCCCGATGCGCTCGCCAAGGGTGTGCACGCCAAAATGGAGTGCGTGGCCTGCCACACCGACATCATCGACAACGCCGCAAACGGCAACGCGCACCAGAAAAATACGGCACAGCCTCTGAAGAAAGTGGACTGCGCAGGTTGCCACGAGGATCTCTGGGCCAAGGTGCAAAAGGATGGCAAGGCCGCTGACAATCCCCGTCTGGGTGTGGTGGCTCAAAACATTGCGCAGTACAAGCAATCATTCCACGCTCGCCCCAATGCGGACGACAAGACCAAGCCCAATGCATCGTGTGATAACTGCCACGATACGCACAGCTTTAATGTTCCGCCAGCCAACTCCCCGCAGCGGGCTGCCTGGCGCCTGGGCATTTCCGCGAGCTGCGGCGAGAACTGCCACACCGACCAGCTCGAAGCCTATGCTGACTCCATCCATGGTCAGGAAACCATCAAGAAGCACAACCCCAAGTCGGCGGTGTGTTCCGATTGCCATAGCGCCCACGCCGTTGCCAACAGCTCTGGAGACCCGTTCAAGCTGGCGATTTCCGCCCAGTGCGGCACCTGCCACGAAGCGAACTTTGCGTCCTACAAGGCAACCTACCATGGTCAGATCAGCACCCTGGGGTATTCCTATACCGCCAAGTGCTACAACTGCCATGGCAGCCACGACATTCTGAAGGCGGATGACCCCAATTCCAAGGTGCATGCCGACAACCGCATGAAAACCTGCCGCAGCTGCCACAACGGCAAAAAGGAACTGGCCGATGCGCCGGCCGGCTTTGCTACCTTCCAGCCGCATGGTCATACTGGCGACTTCAAACGCTATCCGGAAATCTGGATCGCTTTCCAGATCATGGTGCAGTTGTTGGTGGGCACCTTCGGCTTCTTCTGGCTGCACACGTTGCTGTGGTTCTACCGCGAGTTCAAGGAGCGCAAAGAGCGCGCCAAACAGCCCCACATCAAGGCTGACGATCTGCTGCTCAGCAAACACGCTGGCAAGCACATCCGTCGCTTCAGCCCGATCTGGCGTCTGGCCCACATCACGTTCGCCCTGAGCCTGATGATCCTGACGTTGACCGGTATGCCGCTGTTCTACCCGGATGCGCCA
>JAVBYK010000258.1 GCA_030824095.1 bacterium | reverse complement strand
GTGCTGCAGGAAGCCAAGCTGCAGGGCGACTTCCAGTCCATGCCCTGGGCCCGCGCCTACGAGACCGCGCAAGGCGCTGACAGCGTGCTGATCTACTCCATCGGACGCAATCCGCAGCGCGAAAAGCTGTTCAAGTGGGTCGGCGTCATCGCGCCCACCCAGTACTACCTGTTCTCGCTGCCCCATCGCAAGCTGCGTATCGACCGGCTGGAGCAGGCCCGTCCGTTCCAGATCGCCACGGTGAATGAAGATGTGGGTGAGCAGTACCTGATGAGCAAGGGCTTTGTCAAAGGGCAGAACCTGCAGTCCAGCGTCAAGTACGAACTCAACTACGAAAAGCTCAAGCGCGGCCGGGTCGATCTGTGGATCATGCCGGAGCTCAGTGCAGTCTACCTGGCGCGCCAGGCCGGCGACAACCCGGCCCAGACACTGGCGCGCAGCTATGCCATCCATGACCTGGGCAGCGACGGCTACTACATGGCCTTTGGTGCCCAGACCCCCGATGCCCTGGTGGAGCGCCTCGCCCGCGCCCTCGCCACCGTCAAAAGCAATGGAACCTACGATGCGCTCAAAAAGAAGTGGTTGTAAGCGGCACGTGGTGGTGCACGCATGAACCCGGTGGCACCGGCAGAGCCCGCCACCCGCTCCCTGGGCACCCGCCTGGTCGTGGTGACCCTGGGCTTCTGCTTTGTCTTCACACTGTTTGCCGTCGGCGCACGCACGCTGTCTGCATGGAACGCGGCCTGGGTCGCCATGAATGCAGACCTGGCGCTGCTGGAGCAGGTCTACCGGCAGACGCTGAGCAAGGCCATCTGGGAGATGGACCGCGACGCGCTGAACGCCCACGTGGACAGCACGGCACAGGTGGCGGCGGTGGGCCATGTGGCGCTCAAGATCCATTCCAACAACCGCACGCCCGAGGTCATTGCCCGCAGCGCCGATGGCTGGCAGGCCTCCACCCTGGCACCGACGCGGCGGCTGGACCTGGTCTACGCGCCGTTTCCCGGCGGAAGCGAGACCGTGGGCGAGCTGACGCTGGCCGGCGACGAGCGGGTGCTGTGGGCCCGGCTGGGCGATGAGGTGAAGGGCATCATCACCACCCAGTTGCTGCAGTCGCTGCTGCTGGCCGGGCTGATCATGCTGATGTTCAGCCGCACGGTGACCGTGCATGTGCAGCACATTGCCCGCCACCTGGGCCAGCTCACGCCCGACACCATGGACCAGACCCTGCGCCTGGTGCGCAACCCCGCACACCGCGACGAGCTGAGCCTGCTGGAGTCCGGCGTCAACCAGTTGCAGGGCAAGCTGACCGACCACCTGGCCCGGCTGCACCAGTACGAGACCGAGCTGGGTGCCCACCGCGACCACCTGGCCGATCTGGTGCAGGCGCGCACGGCGGAGCTGGAGTCGCTCACCGAGGCGCAGCAACTGGTGCTGAGCCTGTCCAACCGGCTGATCCACGCGCCCCACGAGTCGTTTGAGGCCTGCCAGCTGGAGTGCCTGCAGGAGGTGGCCCAGCGTCTGGGGGCCAACCACGCGTTGTGGCTGGTGCCCGAACCGGGCCAGGCGGCCTTTCGCATCTTCACCGAATGGCAGTCCGACGGCATCCAGGTCAGCCCGTCGCCTGCACCACTGGCCGGAATGACCCATGTGCCCGCGCGCCTGGCCCGCGAGGAACTGCTGTTTTTCTACAGCCAGGCCGAGATGGGACGCAGCCTGAGCCCGGCCGAGACCGCCGTGTTCACCACCCAGCCGGTGGGCGCCTGTGCGCTGGCGCTGCTGCGCAGTGACGGCGAAGACTATGGGCTGCTGTTCATCGGCAAGCCGCTGGGGCAGGGCGAATGGCCGCCGGAAGACCGGGCGCTGCTGGCGATGACGGCCCAGCTGCTGCTGCACAGCGTGCGCCACAAGGCGCAGCTGATCGCCATCCTCGCCACCCAGGAGGCCCTGCGCGCCGCCAACCGCCAGCTGGAGGAGCTGTCGCGGCACGACCCGCTGACCGGCCTGTTCAACCGGCGCCACTTCGACGAGGTCAAGGAAGACGAATTCCAGCGCGCCCTGCGCAGCGGCCAGCCGCTGAGCCTGCTGATCTGTGACATTGACTATTTCAAGGCCTTCAACGACCACTACGGCCATGCCGCTGGCGACCAGTGCCTGCGCGACGTGGCACAGGCCATGAACACCGCCATCATCCGCAGCGGCGACGGGCTGGCCCGCATCGGCGGCGAAGAGTTCGCCATTCTGCTGCCCGCCACCAGCGCGACAGCGGCCCTGCAGGTGGCCGAACGGGTGCGCCAGGCGGTGGCCGATCTGCGCATCGCGCATGCGGCGTCCGGTGTCGGCCCGTGGGTCAGCATCAGCGTTGGCCTGGCCCAGCTGGAGGCGGGGCGCACGCCGGATTTTGATGCGCTGTTCGAGGCCGCCGACCAGGCCCTGTACCGGGCCAAGGAAAAGGGGCGCAACCGCATCGAGTTCAGTACCTAGTAGGAGAGCCGCACCATGATGAACGCCACCACCCGCCTGCTGAAACCCGTGTTGCACTGCCTGTTGCTGGCCGGCGCACTGGCCGCGTCCCAGGCATCCGCGCAGACCATCCGCGCCGTGACCGAGACCACGCCCTACACCTACCAGAAGGGCGAGCGGGTGGTTGGCACGGCCACCGAGGTGGTGGAAAAGACGCTGCAGGCCGCCGGCCAGACCGACTACCAGGTGCGCCTCTACCCCTGGGCACGCGCCTACGACATGGCGCTGAAGGAGCCCAACGTGCTGATCTTCCTGATTGCCCGCACGCCGGTGCGCGAGTCGCAGTTCAAGTGGGCTGGCGAGATCATGAAGATCCAGTACCACCTGTACCGGCTCAAGGAGCGCACCGAGATCGCCGTCAAGACCCTGGCCGACGCCAGGAACTACACCATTGGCGTGATGCGCGACGACGTGCGCCAGCAATACCTGCAGACCAAGGGCTTCCACCGCCTGGCCGTGTCGGCCCAGTGGAGTGACAACTTCAGCAAGCTGATCAAGCGCCAGGTGGACCTGGTGCCACTGACCGAGGACGACGCCAGCAGCCTGTGCGCCGAGGCGCGCTTTGACTGCGCCGGCCTGGAGCGGGTGCTGACGCTGGACGAGGCCTCCACCGGCCTGTACATGGCCTACAGCAACGCCACGCCCGACAGCACCGTGCAGAAGACCCGCGCCGCGTTTGACAGGCTCAAGGCTGATGGAACCGTGCGCCGCACCATGGACAAGAAGCCCTGACTTCCAATTGCGCTATACAAATAATAGCTACATGATCAATATCCACGAGGGCTAGAGCCCTAAATGGCTTCAAGCCATGGTCTGAAACCCGGCTCGGCTTAAGAAAGCCCTAAGACGACACCCGCACCATCGTGACCCAGGAGTCACCTTGATGTCGTCACAAACCACCCTCTTCACCACCACGCGCCGCGCACTGGGCATCAGCCTGCTGGCCGGCGCTGCCCTGCTCACCACCGCGCATGCCGCCACACCGGGCGAACTGCTGGCGGGTTACACCGCCCAGGCAGGAAGCCCGTCCGCACCAGCACGCGGCCAGGCCTTCTTCACCACCAAGCATGGCAAGGAATGGAGCTGCTCCACCTGCCACGGCGCGGTGCCCACCCAGACCGGCAAGCATGCCTCCACCGGCAAGTCCATCGCGGCGCTGGCCCCGGCCTTCCACGCCGAGCGCTTTACCGATACTGCCAAGACCGAAAAGTGGTTCCGCCGCAATTGCAACGATGTGGTGGGGCGCGAATGCACCCCGGCCGAGAAGGCCGACGTGCTGGCCTGGCTGCTGTCGCTCAAGCCCTGACCCTGCAACCCACCACTGGAAAATTCCCATGGCCCATCATTTCGGCACCACCCTGTTGCGCGCCCTGATTGCCTCCGTTGCCCTGGCCGGGTTCGCCCACACCGCGCTGGCCGACGGCAATGGGCGCAACGTGCCCCTGCTGCCCCAGTACAAGCAGGAATGCGATTCCTGCCACGTGGCCTATCCGCCCACGCTGATGCCGGCGGCCTCGTGGTCGCGCATCCTGAACGACCTGTCCCACCACTTCGGCACCGATGCCTCCGTGGACCCGGCCAGCCTGAAGACCATCACCGCCTGGGTCCAGACCCACGCAGGCGCCTACAAGCGCGTGCGCGAAGAGCCACCACAGGACCGCATCACCCGCACCGCATGGTTCGAGCGCAAGCACCGCGAGGTGCCCGCCGCCCGCTGGAGTCTCCCGGCCGTCAAGAGCGCGGCCAATTGCGCGGCCTGCCACACCCAAGCCGACTCCGGGGATTTCAGTGAACGCAACATCCGCACCCCCCGCTAACGCCGGAGCTGCCCCGGCAGCCAGCGCCACGAACGCCAGAACCATCCTGGTCTGGGACCTGCCAACGCGGGTCTTCCACTGGCTCATGGCGCTGTGCTTTGCCGGCGCCTACGCCACGTCGGAGAGCGAGACCTGGCGCCTGGTGCACGTGACCCTGGGCTACACCATGGCCGGCCTGGTGGTCTTTCGCGTGGTGTGGGGCCTGGTGGGCACCCGGTACGCCCGCTTTGCATCCTTTGTGCAGGGCCCAACCGCTGTGGCGCGCTACCTGCGCAGCCTGGCTTCGCGCCAGCCCGAACACCACACCGGCCACAACCCGGCCGGCGCACTGGCCATCGTCGCCCTGCTGGGCCTGGCGGCTGCGATTGCTGCCAGCGGCTGGGCCACCTACAACGAGATCTTCGGCGAATGGGTGGCCGAGCTGCACGAGGTTGTCGCCAACGGCATGCTGCTGCTGGTTGGCGTGCACATCGCTGCGGTCGTGGCGTCCAGCTGGCTGCACAAGGAAAACCTGGCGCGCGCCATGCTGACCGGTCGCAAGAAGGGGCCCGCTGACCAGGGCATCCGTCGCACCTGGGCACCCGTGGCCGGCCTGATCCTGGTGGCCGTGCTGGGCTTCTGGTGGCTGCAATGGCAGAGTGCCCCTCAGCCAACGGCTGATACCCCAACCGCCAGTAGGACAATCTGACCATGCGTATCCTGCTTGCCGAAGACGACGCCCTGCTGGGAGATGGCCTGCGGGCCGGCCTGCGCCAGTTGGGCTTTCAGGTGGACTGGGTGCGCGATGGTGAAGCCGCCGAGCGCGAACTGCGTGCCCAGCCTTACACGGCGGCGGTGCTCGATCTGGGCCTGCCGCGCAAGGATGGGCTGGCGGTTCTGAGCACCATTCGCCAGGCCCGCATTGCCACCCCGGTGCTGGTGCTGACCGCGCGGGACACGGTGCCCGAACGCATACGTGGTCTGGATGCCGGGGCCGACGACTATGTCGTCAAGCCGGTGGACCTGAACGAGCTGGCAGCGCGCCTGCGCGCCCTGGTGCGCCGTGCCCACGGCCAGCCCCAGGAGTGCCTGCAGGCCCAGGATGTGGTGCTGGACCCGGCATCGCGCACTGTGCGCCAGGGCGACACGCCGGTTCTCCTGTCCACGCGGGAGTTCGACCTGCTGCAGGCCTTCATGCTGGCTGCGGGGCGGGTGCTGTCGCGCGAACAGCTGGAGCAGCAGCTCTACAGCTGGGGCCAGGAGGTGGACAGCAATGCGATTGAGGTGCATATCCACAACCTGCGGCGCAAGCTGGGCAGCAAGCTGATCCACACCGTGCGCGGTGTAGGCTATATGCTGATGCGTGAAACACCCCCGTGATGCCATCCCGACCCTATTCCCTGCAACGCCGCCTGCTGACCCTGGTGCTGGGTCTGGTGGCCAGCGTCTGGCTGTCCACCGGAGTGCTGACCTGGTTTGATGCCCGCCATGAACTCGACGAGCTGCTCGATGGCCACCTGGCGCAGGCGGCGGCCATCCTCGTGGTGCAGCAGGCCGATGAAATGGATGAGGAACACCACAATGTGGACGCACCGTCCTTGCACCGCTACGCGCCCAAGGTGGCCTTCCAGGTTTTCTATGCCGGCCGTCTGGTCACGCGCTCGGCCCATGCGCCCCTGACGCCCCTGAGTGGCCTGAGCACTTCGTTCAAGCCGGGCTTCGATACGGTGCAGGTGGGCGGAGTGGAATGGCGCGTCTTTTCCGCCTTTGGTGCAGAGCCGGACATCCAGGTCTATGTGGGTGAGGAACTGGCATCGCGGTCGAGCATTCTGTGGGCGGTGTTGCGCAGCACGCTGCTGCCCATGGCCTTGGGCCTGCCGCTGTTGGCCGTGGCACTTTGGTGGGCCATCAACCGCAGTGTGGCCCCCATGCGGGAACTGGGCACGGCACTGGCACGGCGCCGACCGGATGCGCTGGAACCCCTGGCAGTGGACGGCACCCCGACCGAGATCGTGCCCATGGTCGAGTCGTTGAACAACCTGCTGGAGCGCATCGCGACGCTGCTGGAGTCCGAGCGGCGCTTCACGGCAGATGCCTCGCATGAGCTGCGCACCCCCATTGCTGCGATTCGGACACAGGCCCAGGTGGCAATGGGCGAGACGGATGATGGCCTGCGTCGCCAGGCCCTCAACCACACGCTGGAAGGGTGTGACCGTGCCATCCGGCTGGTCGACCAAATGCTGACCCTGTCCCGCCTGGAGGCATCGGCCGCGCCCGCGCTGCAGAGCCTGGACCTGTGCGCGCTGGTCCGCCAGGTAGTGGCGGACCAGGCACCCCACGCCATTGCCAAGGGCCAGAACCTGGAACTCGACGCAATCGAGCCCTGCCAACTGTCCGGCAACGCCACCCTGCTGACGGTGCTGGTGCGCAACCTGGTGGACAACGCCGTGCGCTACAGCCCTCCTGCTGCCTCCATTCGGGTGAGCGTGTACCGCCAGGACCAGCGGACCGTGCTGCGTGTGGAAGACAGCGGCCCCGGACTGTCCGACTCGGACCTGCAGCGCCTGGGCGAGCGGTTCTTCCGGGTGACCGGCAACGAGGAAACCGGCAGCGGACTGGGCTGGTCCATCGTGAAGCGCATTGCGGCCGTCCACCAGATGCACATGCAGGTGGAGCGTTCCGCCGATCTGGGGGGGCTGGCGGTGACGGTACGCACCTAGCGTCCGTATAACGTCATGCCCGATCCGCATCAGCCTGTGGAAACTACGGGCTGGCCCAACCGGTCATTCCCGGAGGCGAGGTCTACAATGCAAAGCCCATAACAGGGCACCGGGCCGCACGCCTTCGCATCGGCCCCGCGCCGCAGAGGATGCAAGATGCCACATCAGACGCCCCTTACCCCCAAGGCCCCGGTCTCCAATTCCGCGGAGAAAAAAGCCCAGCTGCGCCAGGCTGCCCTGGAGTACCACGAGTTCCCCACCCCCGGAAAAATCGCGGTTTCCGCCACCAAGCAGATGGTCAACCAGCACGATCTGGCCCTGGCCTATTCGCCCGGTGTGGCCGCGCCCTGCGAGGAAATCGTCAAGGACCCGAATAACGCCTTCAAGTACACCAGCCGGGGCAACCTGGTTGCGGTGATCACCAACGGCACCGCCGTTCTGGGCCTGGGCGACATCGGCCCGCTGGCGGCCAAGCCGGTCATGGAAGGCAAGGGCGTGCTGTTCAAGAAGTTCGCCGGCATTGATGTGTTTGACATCGAGATCAACGAAAAGCACGACCTGGACAAACTGGTCGAGATCATCGCCTCGCTGGAGCCGACCTTTGGCGGCATCAACCTCGAAGACATCAAGGCACCGGACTGCTTCTATGTGGAGCGCAAGCTGCGCGAGCGCATGAAGATACCGGTCTTCCACGACGACCAACACGGCACGGCCATCGTGGTCGGCGCGGCCATCCTGAATGGCCTGAAGGTCGTCGGCAAGGACCCCAAGAAGATCAAGCTGGTCACCTCCGGCGCCGGTGCTGCCGCGCTGGCCTGCCTGGGCCTGCTGGTCAAGCTGGGCATTCCGCGTGAAAACATCTGGGTCACCGACCTGGCCGGCCTGGTCTATGAAGGCCGCACCGAGCTGATGGACGCAGACAAGGCCCAGTTCGCCCAGAAGACCGACCAGCGCACGCTGCGCGAGGCCATTGCTGGCGCCGACATCTTCCTGGGACTGTCCGCCGGCGGCGTGCTCAAGGCCGACATGGTCAAGAGCATGGCCGCAAAGCCCCTGGTGTTTGCACTGGCCAATCCCACGCCGGAAATCCTGCCAGAGGAAGCGCATGCGGTGCGCGATGACATCATCATGGCCACCGGGCGTACCGACTACCCCAACCAGGTCAACAACGTCCTGTGCTTCCCCTACATCTTCCGCGGTGCGCTGGATGCGGGCGCTTCGACCATCACACTGGAAATGGAAATTGCCGCGGTGCACGCCATTGCCGATCTGGCCCAGGCCGAGCAGAGCGAAGTGGTGGCAGCAGCCTACGTCGGCGAGCAGTTGGCGTTTGGCCCCGAGTACCTGATTCCCAAGCCTTTCGATCCGCGCCTGATGATGAAGATCGCGCCGGCCGTCGCCAAGGCCGCAGCCGATAGCGGCGTGGCCCTGCGACCGATTGCCGACCTGGATGCCTACCGCGAAAAGCTGCAAAGCTTTGTCTATGCCTCCGGCACGACGATGAAGCCCATCTTCACCGCCGCCAAGAAGGCGCTCAAGAAGCGCGTGGCCTATGCCGAGGGCGAAGACGAGCGCGTGCTGCGCGCCGCCCAGATCGTGGTCGACGAACGCCTGGCGCTGCCCACGCTGATCGGTCGCCCCACGGTGATTGCCGAGCGGGTCGAGAAGTTCGGCCTGCGCCTGAAGCAGGGCGTGGACTACAACGTGGTCAACGTCGAGCAGGACCACCGCTACCGCGACTTCTGGCAGACCTACCACCGCATGACCGAGCGCAAGGGCATCACGGTGCAGGTGGCCAAGATCGAAATGCGCCGCCGCCTGACCCTGATTGGCGCCATGCTGCTGCACAAGGGCGATGTGGACGGCCTGATCTGCGGCACCTGGGGCACCACCGCCCTGCACCTGCAGTACCTGGACCAGGTGATTGGAAAACGCGCCAGCAGCGCGGCCGACGATGTGCAGATCTACGCCTGCATGAACGGGCTGATGTTGCCAGGCCGCCAGGTCTTCCTGGTGGACACCCACGTCAACTACGATCCCACGGCGCGCGAGCTGGCCAAGATCACCATCATGGCGGCCGAGGAAATACGCCGGTTTGGCTTCAAGCCCAAGGCGGCGCTGCTCAGCCACTCCAGCTTTGGCAGCAGCAATGAGCCCAGCGCCGTCAAGATGCGCCAGACCCTGGCCCTGCTGCAACAACAGGCGCCCTGGCTGGAAGTGGACGGCGAAATGCACGGCGACGTGGCCCTGGATGGCGCCGCCCGCGAGCTCCTGATGCCCAACAGCACCCTGCACGGCGATGCCAATTTGCTGGTGCTGCCCAACATCGACGCGGCCAATATTGCCTACAACTTGTTGAAAACCGCTGCCGGCGGCAACATCGCCATTGGCCCGGTCCTGCTGGGTGCGGCCAAACCGGTGCATGTGCTGACCGCAAGCACCACGGTGCGCCGCATTGTCAATATGACGGCGCTCACTGTCGCCGATGCAAACGCGACACGGTAACAACTTTACGAAAAGTTAGCACGCACTTTCAAGTGTAAAGACCGTAAAGACCTTGCCTAAAATTTGGGCAAGGTCTTGCTTTTTGGGGCGAAATACGCGACACTGCAGGCCTTGGATTTCTCGGGTTTACCCGGGGTCGCTTACGAGGTGTCATGGTGCTCAGAGGTGTTCTTAAGTTAGTGCTTACTGGCTTTTTGCTAGTCCTAACTTTGGCGTGGGGCGGCGCGCAGGCCAGAGAACAGACCCCAATCAGCGCAACGGTTGCATTGAACCAGTTGCCGGCGCAGGGACTTGAAACCTACCAATTGATACGCCAAGGCGGACCCTTTCCCTATGAGAAAGATGGTGTGGTTTTTGGCAATCGGGAACGTTTGCTGCCTGCTGCAAAGCGCGGCTACTACCGTGAATACACCGTCAAAACTCCCCGGTCACGGGACCGGGGTGCCCGTCGGATTGTGTGTGGCGGCCCGAGCACCGCACCAGATGCGTGTTACTACACGGCCGATCACTATGCGAGTTTTCGCAAGATCGTGCCCTGAACTGAATTTGTATATTTTAAGAAAGTGAAGCGGGGATGGATATGCCACTTCGAACAGTCAGAACCAACATCGTGCAATCGATCCGGGCCTTTCGGGTGCCCGATTTGCAAGCGGCCGCCCAGGAACTCGGGCACCACTTCCTCTACGCCAATCTGGCCGAAGCACAGACCAAACAGGATGTGCTGGACATGATCGGCCAGCAGTTCAAGCTGCCGGCCCATGTCGGCAAGAACTTTGATGCGCTCTACGACAGCATGACCGACCCGGTGCACAAGTCGGGCCCACAGCCTGGCTTCATCGCAGTGCTGGAGCACATTCCGGCCAACGTCAAGTTTGACAAGGAAGCCCGCGAGCAGTTGCTCGATATCTTCCGGGACACTGCGGACTACTGGGGGGATAGAAAAATACCCTTCCGATGCTTCTATTCTTTTCTGTAGCCCGTTCTGCACACACCAGCCAAGCAGAACGGGCGAATGAGGCTAACGGCACCGCCGCCCAAACCCCGGCCATTGCCGGAATTGAAGTACCCGCTGATGCGGGCGAGAAGATGCCAACCGACAAGCTGTTGGACGTATCCCCGCTGGCACTGCGCATGAGCAGTCCCTTCAACTCCGGGTACTGGCTCTCAGCGGCCTGAGCGCCACCCGGCTCCGACACGCCGCCGCCGGCGTCTACAAAAAAAGCCCATCCTCGTGATGGGCTTTTTTCCGCCCCGTCTGGACTATCATCCCCACTCAACTACGACCCGCCTGCGGAATGGGACTACTGGCAAAGCTGCTACCGGCAGCGATCAAGCGACGGTTACTCGCCTCTCTGGGCGGTAGCGGCGATGACCGGTATGCGCGGGTCTTTCAGGCCAGCCCGGACTGGATCGTCGTCACCCGGCTGCGCGACGGCCTGATCGTCGATGCCAACCAGGGATTCGAAACCCTCAGCGGCTACCAACCGACAGAAGTCCTGGGTCACCCCATGGGCGAATTCAAGGTCTGGCCCCATCCCGAGCAGCGCGACAAACTGGTTGTCGAACTCCTGCGCACCGGCGTGGCCCGCGACACCCTGGTGCAACTGTGCCGACGCGATGGCACCGTGCGCGATTGCATGGTCAATGCGTCGCTGATTGCGCTGGAGGGCGAGACCGACACCCACGCCGTGTGGATCGCTCGCGACGTGACCGACCAGAACGCGGTGCACGAGCAGTTCAAGGCAGCCTTCCAGCTGACCCCCGACTTCATGTCCATCTCGCGCCTGAGCGACGGGACCTATGTGGAAGTCAACGCCGCGTTTGAACGCATCACCGGCTTGCGCCGCGAAGACACCCTGGGCCGCACCTCCATCGAAGTGGGCGTCTGGCACGACCCCCAGGCGCGCGAGGCCCTGGTCCAAGCCTTTCAGGACACCGGCTCACTGCACGAATACTTCATCCTGATCAACGGCCGGGGCGGCCAGGTGCGCGAGGCCCTGGTCAACGCGGCCACCTTCGAGGCACGCGGTGAACGCTACATGATCGCCCTGCTGCGCGACGTGACCGATGACCGCGTGGCAGCCCGCGCCCTGCAGGAAAGCGAAGCGCGGTTCTCCCGGCTATTCGACCAGTCGCCACTGCCGATGTGCTACTCCAGCGACAGCGACGGCTTTGTCTCGACCCAGTGGAACCGGGCCTGGTTCACCGCATTCGGGTTCGACCCAGCCACGGCGCAGGGCAAATCGGGCACCGAGCTTGGCCTCTGGGTACACCCCGAGGACCGCCAGAAGCTGCTGAACCAGTCCGTGCAGGGCGATGACCTCTCCGACGTGGAAGTGCCCCTGTTGCGCGCCAACGGCGAGCAGCGCTGGATATCCATTTCCACGCGTACCTTCAGGGAACCCCAGCGCACCGTGGTGCTGTTCACCTACTTTGACACCACTGAGCGCCGACGCGCCCAGGAAGAGATCCAGAAACTCAATACCGAACTCGAAGACCGCGTCGCGCGCCGTACTGCAGCGCTGGAGAGCGCCAACCAGGAACTGTCCCTGACGCTGGCGAACCTGAAGCTGGCCAAGGACCAGCTGGTGCAGTCCGAAAAACTGGCGGCACTGGGCGCATTGGTGGCCGGCATCGCCCATGAGCTGAATACACCCATTGGCAACGGCATGACGGTGGCCAGTTCCCTGCACTACCGCGTTCAGGAGTTGGCAGGTCTGATGGACACGGGCATGAAACGCTCGGACCTGCAGGGATTTCTGGACGACACCCGCCAGGCCAGCGACATCCTGATGCGCAACCTGACTCGCGCCGGTGCCCTGGTCTCCAGCTTCAAACAGGTTTCGGTGGACCAGACCAGCTCGCAGCGGCGCCCTTTCGCCCTGTCAGTCCTGGTATCCGAGATCCTGCTGACTCTCAGCCCCGCCGTTCGCGCCGCTGGCTGCACCGTCACCGTACAAATGGACGAGGACCTGCAGATGGACAGCTACCCCGGCCCGCTGGGCCAGGTGCTGACCAACCTGATCAACAACGCCATCGTGCACGGCTTTCACGGGCGAGCCACCGGAGCCATTACCATTTCGGCACAGGCCCTGGACGGCGACACGGTGGCCCTGCAGGTTCAGGACGACGGGTGTGGCATCCAGAAGGCCGACATGGTCCACATTTTTGAACCATTCTTCACGACCCGCATGGGCCAGGGGGGCTCCGGACTGGGTCTGCACATCGTGCACAACCTGGTCACCGGCCTGCTGGGTGGTCACATAGAAGCCCACAGCGAGCCCGACCAGGGTGCCACCTTCACACTGACCCTGCCCCGCAGCGCTCCGCAGCGCATCGGCAATCAGCCCATTGCCCTGACCAATGTCTAGCCCACTTTGGCAAAACAGCTTCTCCGCATTGCAGCCCATTCATCGGGTGTAATGCTGCCACTCTCCTCTTTCCGTCAGACACATTCAGGACCTCGACATGACACTCCCCACCACCGACATCGAAATCTCGGAAGAACTGGTCCGCAGGTTTGACAAGCTCGGCCCGCGCTACACCTCCTACCCCACGGCGGACCGCTTCCACACCGGTTTTACCGAGCAGACCTACGGCACTTACCTGGACCAGCGCGGCGGACGCAGCAACAACCCGCCGCTGTCGATTTACATCCACCTGCCGTTCTGCGAATCGCTGTGCTACTTCTGTGCCTGCAACAAGATCATCACCAAGGACCATGAGCGTGTAGCCGAATACCTGCGTTACCTGGACAAGGAAATGGCCCTGGTTTCCGCGCGTCTGGGCAAGGACCGCAAGACTGTGCAACTGCACCTGGGCGGCGGCACCCCCACCTTCTTCAACGCGGACGAGCTGCGCCAGCTGATGGCCATGGTGCGCAACCACTTTGAATTCACACCGGATGCCGAACTGGGTGTGGAAATCGACCCCCGCACGGTGCAGGCCGACACGCTGGCCCATCTGGCATCACTGGGCTTCAACCGCAACAGCTTCGGCGTACAGGACTTCGACCCGGCCGTGCAGCAGGCGGTCAACCGCATCCAGCCGCTGGCCATGGTCGAGGCCGCCGTGGTGGAGAGCCGCCGCGCCGGCTTTGAGTCCGTCAACGCCGACCTGATCTATGGCCTGCCCAAGCAAACGCTGGAGAGCTTTGGCCGCACGCTGGACAACCTGATCCGTGTCTCGCCCGACCGCATCGCGCTCTACAACTACGCCCACCTGCCTCAGCGCTTCAAGGCCCAGCGCCTGATCGTGGACAGCGACCTGCCGTCCGCCGAGGCCCGGTTGCAGATCTTCCTGATGTCGATGCGCCGCCTGCTGGACGCGGGCTACGTCTACATCGGCCTGGACCACTTCTCCAAGCCCGACGACGAGCTGAACAAGGCACGTCTGGACAAGAGCTTGCACCGCAACTTCCAGGGCTACACCACGCGCGCCGAGTGCGACCTGATCGGTTTTGGCGTCTCCGCCATCAGCAAGGTGGGCGATTCCTACAGCCAGGGTGTGCGCACCGTCAGCAGTTACTACCAGCACCTGGATGCCGGACGCTTCCCCATCGAAAAGGGTTTCGAGTTGAGCCAGGACGACGTGCTGCGCCGCGACATCATCATGACGCTGATGTGCAGCGCACCGGTGGAGGTGGCGGCCGTGAACGCCCAATACGGCATTGACTTCAACAGCTACTTCGCCCCGGAACTGGAACGCCTCAAGCCCTATGAGGAAGCCGGGCTGATCACCATCGCCCCCGATGCCATTCGCATCACGCCCAAAGGGCGCCTGTTTGTGCGTGCCAGCGGCATGGTGTTTGACAAATACCTGGGCCAGCCCACCACGTCCACCTACTCCAAGCTGATCTGAGCCAGCGCGCTGGCCGCCCGGCACCGGTCCGGGCTAGCTGGCCAGTGGCGCCTTGGCAAAAAACTGGATGGCCTGCACCGCGGCGCCTTCCGGGCGCACGCTGGTCTTCTTGATCAGGTCAGCCAGCGTCACCCCGTCCAGTACCTTCAGGTAGGCGGCGGTAGCCTCACCCAGCGCGTCTTCCAAGACGCAAGCCGACGCGTAGACGCAGCGGTTGTTCTCCCGGTGGAAACACTCGGCCATGTGAAAGTCGGTCTCGGTCTGGCGCACCACCGCACCAATGTTGATGTCCACCGGCTCACGCCCGAGCTTGAGTCCCCCATTGCGCCCCCGGATGGTGGCCACCAGGCCAATCTGACCGAGGTGGTGTACCACTTTGGTCAGGTGGTTCTTGGAAATGCCATGCAGGTTGGCAATGTCCTGAATCGTCACCAGTCGATCCCGGTTGACGGCCAGATACATCAGCGTACGCAGGGCATAGTCGGTGTAGGTGGTCAGTCTCATACGCGCAGCTTATCGCAATGTAGCAACGGGGCTTATGCCAATGGCCGCACCTGCTGGGCCAGGGCCACGTAGTCCGCCACCGGCACCTCTTCGGCGCGACGCTGCACGTCAAACGTGCCGCCAAAACCCTTGTCCTCCAGCCAACGGCCCAGCGTGTGGCGCAGCAGCTTGCGGCGCTGGCTAAAGGCCACCTGTACCAACTCGCTCAACAGCGCCACATCCAGCACCGGCGGCTCGGCCAGCGGCAGCATGCGCACCACGGCGCTGTCCACGCGGGGCGGCGGATCAAAACTTTCGGGGGGGACGAACAGCACGTTTTCCATGGCGTAGCGCCATTGCAGCATCACACTGAGACGACCAAACGCCGAGGTGGCCGGCTGCGCCACCATGCGGTCAATGACTTCCTTCTGCAGCATGAAGTGCTGGTCTTCAATGGCATCCACCGCATCCAGCAGGTGGAAAAGAATCGGGGTAGAGATGTTGTACGGCAGATTGCCCACCACCCGCAGTTTGCCGCCATTCGCTCCTGAATCAGGAGCATTCCATTCAGCATTGACGAGGGCGAAGTCCACTTTCAGCACATCGGACTCGATGACGGAGAGCTGGCCGTGGCTGCGCAGTCGCTGGGCCAGGTCGCGGTCCAGCTCAATCACGGTCAGGTGCCCCAGGCGTTCCACCAGCGGCTGCGTCAGGGCGGCCAGGCCAGGGCCGATCTCCACCATGCGCTGCCCGGGGCGGGGATCAATCGCCCGCACAATCGCATCGATGATGCCGCCGTCGGTCAGGAAGTGCTGACCAAAGCGTTTACGGGCAATATGCTTCACGGCGGAACCCTTGCTGCTCACTGGGGCGGCTCGCGCAGCTCCACGAAGGCGTTGTTGCGGATTTCCTGCGCCCAGCTGGCAAACGCCGCGTCATAGCGGCTTTCCCGCAATTGGGCGCGAACCGACTCGCGCACGTCGCGCTCGCTGAGTTCCACCCGGCGGCGTTCGATCACCTGGATCAGGTGCACGCCGAAGCGGGACACCACCGGCTGACTGACCTGGCCATCGGCCAAGCGGTTCATGGGTTCCTCAAACTCTGGCACAAACGCGCCCGGACCGGTCCAGCCCAGATCACCCCCCTGGGGCGCACTGCCATCCTGCGAGTGCTCGCGGGCCAGCGCCTGGAAGGTGGCGCTGCCGGCCTCGATGCGCTTCCTGAAATCCGCCACGCGGGCAATGGCCTCGGGCTGCGCCAGTTGCGCACTGGTGCGTAGCAGAATATGGCGGGCATGGGTCTGCACCACGGTGCGACTCGCCGCAGACGGGGCCTTCCGCTCCACCACCTTCAGAATATGGAAGCCCGCACCCGAGCGAACCAGCTCGGACACCCCGCCCACGGCCAGCGCCTGGGTGGCCGCGATGAAAGAAGGCGGGTAGCGGTCGGCCCGGCGCAGGCCCAGCTGACCACCATTGCTGCGGTCGGCGGCCGACACCTCCTGCACCAGGGCGGCAAAGTCTTCGCCCGCGCGCAGACGCGCCAGAACTTTCTGGGCCTGTTGCTGCAACTGCGCCACCTGTTCGGTGCTGGCCTTCTCCGGCACGGATACCAGCAGGTGGGCCAGGTTGACTTCCTGGGCTTGCGGGTCGGCATTGCCGGCCTGCTGCTCGGCCAGGAAGTTGTCGATGTCCGTCTCGGATATGCGCAAACGGCCCTGCACCTCGCGCTCGTGCAGGCGCGAGAGCGTGATCTGGTCACGCAACTGGCTGCGGAACTGTTTGAGGTCGATCCCGTCCTTGGCCACGCGGCGGCGCAGTTCTGCCACGTCCACCTGGTTCTGGCGGGCTACGGCCTGCTCTGCCAGATCCACCTGGGCGTCTTCGACGCGAATGCCGGTATCTCGTGCCACCTGCAACTGGGCCCGTTCATTGATCAGGCGCTCCAGCACCCGGCGGCGCAGTTCATCCGTGGGCGGCAGCGTCGCACGCTGCTGGGTCAGCTCTCTCACCACCCGCTGCACGGCGGTGCGCAGTTCACTGTTGGTGATGGGGTCAGAATTCACCACGGCCACGATGTAATCCACCGGCTGGGCGCTCTGGGCATGCACGCCCGGGACGAGGAAGCCACACAACAGGCCAAGGGCAGGTGCCCAGGTTCGAAAATTCATGGTTGTTCAATCGTAGTTGCTAAAGCGGCTGGCACTGCCGCTCGAATCACGCAGGTTCTGGTAACGCGAAATGTTCTGGGTCAGGGATGACAGCGGGCTCACACCCAGACGGGTAAAGCCCACAAACTCCAGCTGGAACATCAGGCGCCCCGTCGCCGTGGAGGTGCTGGTCTGCACCCGCTCCAGCACGACGCGCGCCAGCCAGCAGCCCGCATCGTACTCGACGCCCAGAATCGTGTCGACCAGTCGGCGCTCGTTGACGCTGTAGTTCAGCCGCCCCACGCCGTAATAGCGCCCTGGGCCTTGGCCGCGCCCGGCACCCAGATCCTGCCCCTTGTCGCCCCACAGGTTGTTGAGCGGCCACTGCCAGCTCACATCCAGCTGCTCACTCGCATCGCGCTGAAAGCGGTAGGCGGCATTGACCACCTGGTAGGGCCCCGGGTTGTAGCGGGCTCCAAAGGTGGAGCGCACAGAACTGTCGGTCTTGGCGTTGTACTGCACCGTGGAGTCCAGCGCCCAGCGGTCCTGCAGGTTGACCGAGGCGCCCAGCAGCACATCGCTGAAGCCGGCCTGCGCCGTCGGGGTGGCGGAATTCAGGGTCACCCGCTGGTCGTCAAACCGCAGGCGCTGGGCGATGCCGAAACGCGCCAGCTGCCCACCGCTGTCGGCATCCAGGAAGCGCGTGGTCACACCCAGTGTCAGCAGGTTGTTGTCCGAAATCTTGTCGTGCCCGACAAAGGCGTTCTCGGTGTAGATCGTGGCAAAGTTGAAGTCGTTGGCGGCAGTATCGTAGTTGGGCAGCAGGCTCTGGTTGCGGTACGGTGTGTAGGTGTAGAACGCCCGTGGCTCCAGGGTCTGGACCAGGTCCTGCCCGAAGACCCGCGTTTCACGCTCGAACACCAGCCCGCTGTCCAGACTGAAGGTGGGGACCACGCTATCGGCGGCGCGACTGCCATCGGCCAGCGCCGCATCGAACTGGTAGCTGGCGGCATGCCACTGGATCTTGGGTGTCACGAATCCCGCCGGTGCCAGCCACGGACGACTGACCTGCAAGTGGGCCACACCGCGGCGGGTATTGGGCTGCAGGGTCCGCGTCCGGTCTGCCTCGAACTGGGTGAAATCACCCTCCAGGGACCAGTCAAAGCCACTGACATTGGTCAGGGCGTAGCGTCCGGTCAACTGCGGGGCACGGTCGTACGGCGGCACGATGGGTGCGGTCACGTCCTGCAGGGTCTGCCACTTCAGCACGCGCATGGTGCCAAAGAATGGCCCCAGCCCCCACGCCGCGATCAGGTCGGTGGGCAAGAGGCGCTGGGTAATGGCCGCACCGGCCGCGGTGGTGGCCGCGCCCACGGCGCTGGTGCTGGTGCTGTTGCTGCTGAAGTCGCGCCAGTAGGTGTCGTCACTCACGCGGTTGACATTGGCGGCCACCAGCACGCCACCCAATGGTGTGGCAATGCCGCCCTGGTGGGAATAGGACAGGCCCCAGCGGTCGGTATCGGTGAGCCGGTCACCCGGCATGTAGTTGCCTTTGGCGATGCCGGA
>JAVBYK010000004.1 GCA_030824095.1 bacterium | reverse complement strand
GGTGGACGCAGCATGCAGGTGGCCCAGTTTCTCGTGAGCCGGGGCTTTGAACACGTTGCCAATATTGCAGGGGGCATCAATGCCTGGTCTGCCGAACGCGATCCCGCGATTCCACGCTATTGATTTCCCCGCGCCCCGCATTTCCACGAGCCTGAGAGACACCACCATGACCCGTCAAAACCGCCGCTTCAACTTTCGCCTGCTGCCCCTGATGTTTGCCATGGGCGCGGCCCTGTCGGTGTCGGCGCAGGCGCAGAGCCTGGTCGACCTCTACACCGCCGCCCAGGGTTATGACGCCACCTACCAGGCCGCCAAGTCGCAGTTCGACGCCACCGTGGCCAAGGCCGACCAGGCCAAGGCCGCCATCCTGCCGGCGGCGGGCCTGGCGATCTCAGGCACCAACAGCAACCAGGAAGTGTTGCCCACACCGGCACGCTCCTACGCCACCCAGACAGCCACGCTGAGCGCTTCGCAACCGCTGTACCGTCCGGCCAACTGGGCCAGCTACGAGCAGGGCAAGAAGTCGCTGGACCTGGCCCAGGCTCAGCTGCATCAGGCCGAGCAGGACCTGATCGTGCGCGTCAGCCAAGCCTACTTCGACGTGCTGGCCTCCACCGACAGCCTGGCCTTCGTGAAGAGCCAAAAGACCGCCGTGGCCGAGCAACTGGCCTCGGCCAAGCGCAACTTTGAAGTCGGCACCTCCACCATCACCGATTCACGCGAAGCCCAGGCCCGCTACGACCTGGTGATCGCCCAGGAGCTGGCCGCCGAGAACGATCTGCTGGTCAAGTCCCTGGCCCTGAACCAGCTGGTGGGCCAGCCCAATGTGAAACCCAAGCCCCTGAAGGCACCGGTGGTTCTGACCCCCGTGGTGCCGGCCGATGTGAACCAGTGGGTGGAACAGTCGCAAACCCTGCACCCCGGCGTCCAGCAGGCCGATGTCGCGCTGGAAGTGGCCCGCCTGGAAACCCAGAAGGCCTACGCCGGACACAAGCCCACACTGGACCTGGTGGGCAGCTACTCGGCCATCAACAACAATGGCTCCTCCTCGTCACTGGGTGACAGCCGCGTCAACGTCGGCACCATCGGCCTGAACTTCAACCTGCCGCTGTTTGCCGGTTTCTCCACCCAGAACCGCATCAAGGAAACCCTGGCCCTGGAAGACAAGGCCCGCGCCGACCTGGACTCCGCCAAGCGCAACGTGGCACAGGGCACCCGCACCGCCTACTTCGGCGTGCTGTCCGGCCAGGCCCAGGTGAATGCCCTGCAAGCCGCCGAGGCCTCCAGCCAGAGCGCGCTGGAAGCCAACCAGTTGGGCTACCAGGTGGGTGTGCGCATCAACATCGACGTGCTCAATTCCCAAAGCCAGTTGTTCGACACCAAGGCCAAACTGGCCAAGGCCCGTTACGACGTGCTGGTGGGTGGCCTGAAACTGCGCCAGGCAGCCGGCACCCTGAAGGCTGACGATCTGCAGCCCATCAACAGCCAACTCGCTCCTTAAACAAGCCCCCACGCTTGTCGCTGCGCGTACTGCGCTGCCCCCCACGGGGGCGCTCGCCGTCTTGGGGCGGCACGGCGACGGCTACGAATCACCTGACAAAAGCTGGCGCACGGCCTCGGCCGTGCGCTGCGCAGCCCCCGTGTGCGCCTGCCCCAGGCTCAGGGCCGCTTCGCGGGCACGCTGCAGGTCCGCAGGCGACTGCAGCAGGGCCAGGCATCGGTCCACGGCCTGCGCCATGTCCTGCACCTCTACTGCGGCACCGGCAGCCAGTGCCAGTTCTGCTGCCTGCGCAAAGTTGAAGGTGTGTGGCCCCATCACCACCGGGCATCCGCAGGCGGCCGCCTCGATCAGGTTCTGGCCGCCCAGGGCCTCAAAGCTGCCTCCCAACAGGGCCAGGTCCGAGAGCCCAAAGTACAGGGCCATTTCTCCCAGCGAATCCCCCAGCCAGATGTCGGCGGCCTCCGGGCCATCGGTCCAGCTACTGCGCCGCGACACGCTGAAACCCTGCTCCTGGCACAGCTGCGCCACCGCATCAAAACGCTGCGGGTGACGGGGCACGATCAGCCATTGCACCGCGGATGCTATGCTTTTGGTAGCTGATTGCTTAGTATTGACGAGGGCTGGAGCCATTTTTTTATTCAAGACCTCCAGCAGCCGGGCCTCTTCGCCCTCACGCGAGCTGGCAAACACCAGCACCGGGCGCGTCAGCATGCGCCGCCACGCGGCACCGCGCGCCAGCTGGGAGGCATCGGGCGTGGCATCGAACTTGAAGTTGCCGGTCACCCCCAGCACCCGGGCTCCGGCCTGGCGCAGGCGGACAGCATCGTCTTCGGATTGGGTCCAGACCGCTCGCAACCCCTGGTAGGCCGGCCGCGCCAGCCACGCCAGCCGTTGCGTCTGGCGCAGGGACTTTTCGCTCAGGCGCGCATTGACCAGGCACAGCGGCATGTTCGCCGCAGCGCACTCGGCCACCATGTTCGGCCAGACCTCGGTTTCCACCAGCA
>JAVBYK010000005.1 GCA_030824095.1 bacterium | reverse complement strand
ATGAGCGGATAACCCCCTGCGCATCCAGCACCATCACCCCAGCCGTCAGGTTGTCCAGGATGGTTTGCAGGTTGGCGCGTGCAGCATCCACTTGCGCCATGCTTTGCTGCACAGCATGGCGGGCACCGGCCAGTTGAGCGGTCATGGACGCAAATGCCCGGGTCAGGCCACCCAGTTCATCATTGCCTTGCAGGGTCAGCTTGGGTGTCAGATCACCAGCGGCCACCTGACTGACGCCTTCCGCCAGCATCAGCAGCGGCCGGGCAATTTGATCTCCCAGAATGACCGCCAGGAACACGGCACCGAATACCGCCAAAAACAGGCTCAGGGTGAGCGTGCCGATGTACATGCGCTTGAGGCCCTGGCGTCCCAAAGCACGCTCCTGGTATTCCCGGTTGGCACTCTCCACCGCTAGGGCGTTGGCAACGAGGTTGGGGGGCAGGGCCCGGCTAACCAGCAGGAAGCGCAGTTGCGGCGTGAGGCCCAGGGCGGTGCTGGACAGAGGCACCAGAACCTTGATTCGCACCCCACTGAGGTTGCTGAGCGCCGCCTCGTCAAGTCCCTCAACCCATGAGAGGGAGCGCTCGGACCGGGCCGTACGGAACTGTGAAGGCGACGGTTTGTCAGGACTGAGCAGAAAGCGCGATTGGCCGGCACTGGCGAGTGAGGTTCCGCCGGCGCTCCATAGCGTGATATCCGCAGCGCCCAATTGTTCAACCAGGCGATCCAGCATCAGTCCCACAGTGCCATCGGGTGTTTCTGCCAATTGGGCGGCGGCCGCCCGGGACTTGGCCGTGAGGTCGCTGGACAGCGTTTCCAGGGTTACCCGCCCCAGGTTCAGGCCGGCCTCCAGCGCACCCTCCACCTTCACATCAAACCACGTCTCGATCGAGCGTGAAACGAACTGGTACGACACCACATAAATCAAAAGCCCCGGGGCCAGACCGACCAGCGCAAAAATCATGGCCAGCTTGACCAGAAGCCGGCTGCCAAATCGCCCCTGCCGCAAGCGCACCAGCAAGCGATAGCCCACCCATGCAATGGCCGCAAACAGCACGGACGCCACCACCACGTTGATGGTGAACAGGCGCGCATAGTTGCGCTCATACATTTCGCGGTTGTTGGTAGCCTGCATCAGCAGATAGAGCAGCACCAGTCCAATGGCAACCATGGTCAGCGCACCGATTGCCAGGGTCCAGCGCAGCGCCGGGGAACTCCGCAACACCGGGGCGTGCTTGTTGTTGCGCGGATCGCCCGTCATTTGCTTGAGGCCAGCGACACCACCGTGCTGGCGGTTGCAGCCAGATCCCAATCTGACTGGCCGAGGGCACCGATCTGAAAGGGACGCGGCAACTGGCTCAGGTCCAAGCGAAAGCGGAAGTCCACCTTGTACTTCTGGCTGCCATCCAGATCCGATGCATCGGCAACTTTCCAGCGCGAAACCCGTTTGACCGCAGACAGGGCCTCCGCCAGGGAATCGAAACTCTGGTTGAGAGCCAAACCCTGGTTGCTATCGCGACCGGGGCCGGCCGTCACATTGAGCCGCCAGCGCCGCGTGAGCGGCTGGTACGCCAGCCGCATATGGCGCTCGACGGTGCTGAGCTTCTTGTCGTACCAGTACCAGCGCTCCCGCAACAATTCGGCTTCGGTGACAAAGAACATGGGGATGCCTTTGAGCAAGGCCTCTTCGACCGCTGTTGGCAGATCAAAGACAAGCTGCGCCGACACCAGTACTTCATCATCCACGCGCTCGACCTGATATTGCGAAATCTCCGTCGCGTTTTGGGCCTGCGCCAGCCCCGTCACCCCAAACAGAACCGCCATGCACAGCGCACGCAAGGCCCTGTCAAGCCAGCCGTTTCTGCAGCAACGCGTAATAAAAGCCATCGTGGTCACAAGGTTCATTGTCCGGGACAGGTCCCCTTTTGGCGACACTTCGGGGAATTAAATGGCCGGGGGATGGCAGCAGAGCCGCGTCGGTGTTGTGTGTGAGAAACGTTTGCACCTGGCCACTGCCCTCGGCACGGAACAGGGAACAGGTGCAATACAACAGCCGGCCCCCTGGGCGCAGCAATCCCCACAGGGCCTGCAGCATGCGTTTCTGGACGGCCGCCAATTGCGCCACATCCGTTTCCCGGCGCAACCAGCGCACATCCGGATGGCGGCGGACAATCCCGGAGGCCGTGCACGGCGCATCCAGCAAGATAGCGTCAAACAGTTTGCCGTCCCACCAGGTCTGTGGCCGCGAGGCATCGGCCGTCATGATTTGGGCCTGTAGTTCCAGCCGTAACAGATTCTGCCGAATCCGATCCGTGCGACGCGGGTCGACTTCCAGGGCCACAACCTCGCCATCCGTGAGCTCCAGTAAATGCCCGGTCTTTCCACCCGGGGCGGCGCAGGCATCCAGAATACGCAGGTCACGCCCGGACGGCATACCGTCCAGCAGCAGCCGTGCGGCCATTTGGGCGGCGGCATCCTGCACCGAAACCAGGCCTTGTGCAAAACCCGGGAGTTGCTGCACAGCGAC
>JAVBYK010000006.1 GCA_030824095.1 bacterium | reverse complement strand
AGCTCGGCTGGATTGGGCTGCTCGGTCTGCACGAGCGGAAACATCTCGCAGTGCACGATGCCCTTGCCGGCGGTGAGCCACTGCACATCGCCACCGCCAAAGCGCGCCGTGGCGCCCAGCGAGTCGGAGTGGTCAATCAGACCCTGGCGGGTGATGGTCACCGTCTCAAAGCCGCGGTGCGGGTGCGACGGGAAGCCGGGAACCGTCTGCCCGTGGTACATGCTCCAGCCATCCTTGCCAGAGAAATCCTGGCCCAGGTCACGCCCGTTCAGCGGTGCGGCCGGTCCCATGGCAGCGTTGCCACGTGGGTAGGCGTCGTTGTGGTGCACACAGAACAGGAAGGGGTCGATGGTCTGCCAGGGGAAGCCCAGGCGCTCAATGCGGAGAATGGGGTGGGTGTGCATGGGCCGGATTTTTGCAGCTTCCGGCAACACCGTGCGCCCCGGGGTTATGCCGGTCTACCACCTCCAAGCTGCCACTAAGATACCGGGGTCGTTGTTCCTGGGTTCTCCCGCTGTGCTGTCGTATCCCCTCCGTTTGGTTTTCTGGCGTTTGCTGCTGGCACTGGCCTGTGGCGGCGCCCTGCTGGGGCTCGATGCATGGCAACGACCTGCCGCACCGCCGCCCGCGCGTGCGGTGTGGCCGGATGCCAAACCGTTGCCGGACCTGAGCACCCTGCAGGTGGTGGAGCGCGGTCCCATTCCCATGCCGGAAGGCATGGCCGCCGCCCATGCCAGCACCCTGCTGGCCATGCCGGCCGGTCATCCGGCGGCGCTCACCGTGTTCTGGTTTTCCGGTGACCGTGAGAGCGGGCCCAATGTGCAGATAGCCGCGTCGCAGTACCTGCGCGCCACGCGCCAGTGGACGCCGGCCCGCTTTGTCGTCAACCGCTTTGTGGCGGGGGAGCAGTTGGGCTTTGGCCTGCGCCGCCTGGGCAACCCGGTGGCGTGGATGGATGGCGATGGCCGCATCAACCTGTTTGTGGTGGCAACCGGCGGCGGCGGCTGGGCGGCGTCGCGCGTGCTGCACCTGCGCCAGAGCAGTACGGGGCAGGCGCTGGACGAACTGGCGTTTTCGCCGGTGCGGGTGCTGCCCTTGTCGTGGCTGTGGAACACCAGCTTTTTGGTGCGCAATGCAGCCATGCCCCTGGTGGATGGCGGCATGGTGCTGCCGGTGCACTTCGAGCTGGGCATCAAATACCCGGTTGCACTGCGCTTTGACCACGAGGGGGTCTTCCAGGGCATGGTGCGCATGTCGCAGCGACCCTATTTGCTGCAGCCTGCACTGGTGCAGGAGTCCGAGCACGCATGGTTGGCCCTGATGCGCGATGAACGCCCCCAGGGCAAGGTGGGCGTGGCCCGCACGCTTGACGGCGGCCGGCACTGGAGCGACCTGCCGGACCTGACGCTGGACAACCCCGACGCAGCCGTGGCCGGGCTGGGTCTGGCCCCGGGGCAGATGCTGCTGGCCCACAACTCGTCCATCGCCTCGCGCGGAACGCTGGACCTGAGCCGCTCCGGCGATGGCCGCACCTGGCAGCGCATCCAGACGCTGGAGCGTGGCGCACCGGACGACGAGTTTTCCTACCCCGCCCTGCTGTGGCTGGATGGCAGCCTGTGGGTTACCTACACGGTGGACCGCCACCGCATTGCCTGGATGCGCCTGCAGAGTGGCAAGCCCACTGCGGGAGCCCAACCATGAGCGCCGATATGGGGAACTGGCTGGCGCAGGTTCTGGCTACGGACGCACCGTTGCTGCCGACCCTGGATGCGATACAGCTCTGGCGCAGCCTGGGCTGGAGCGTGGTGCTGGCCTGGCTGGGTGTGTCTGCGGTGGGGCGCTGGTGGCCCGGCAAGGCGACCGGCTGGCAGCGGCCATGGACGACCGCACTGCTGCTGGCGCTGTGGGTCTGGGCACCGGGAGGCTATTCGCCGGCCTATTGGCTGGGGCTGGTGTTCCAGGCGCCCAGCGGGGTGGCGGTGCTGCTGTGCGCCGGACTGTTGGTGGAGCGGCGAGTCGGCACACGGCCTTCCGAGGCCCCGGTTGATCGGGCGCATCTGGCGCTGGCCATCCTGGCTGTGCTGCTGGGCTGGGCACTGCTGCTGGACACCTTCGCGCTGCTTCCGGTGCAGCTCTACGCGTGGGGCTTCAGCCCCCTGGCGGCGGGGTTGGTGGCGGTGGCCGCGTTGCTGCCCTGGGTGCTGGCACAACGGCCCCTGCGTGCCACGGACTGGCGCATGGGCGTGGTCCCGCTGGCGGTGCTGATGCTGGTGGTCTGGCGACTGCCCAGCGGCAATGCCTGGGATGCCGTGCTGGACCCGTGCCTGTGGCTGGTGCTGCACGGCGTGGTGCTGGCGCGATTTCGCTCCTGATTTGATAGCGATCTAGGCTTGTTTCACGAGGGCTAGCTGTGATGTTTCAATAGGTTGTTCACCCGGAAGAGTCTGGGAGACTGGAGTTACCACACTTCAGACTCACAGAGGAAATTCCCCGGATGAACAGCCATAAGAATGCCAGATTGACCGTGC
>JAVBYK010000007.1 GCA_030824095.1 bacterium | reverse complement strand
GATTTGCCATTGGCGTCGGACCCACCCCCCGAGCGGATTGCCACCGACCTGCCCGTGCCGCTGGTGACGCCGCCGCCCGCGGAAGCCCCCGCCGCCAGCGCGCCGACACCCGTGGCAAGCGCTGCCGCCGACAGCGTGGCGCGCAAGGCCTCTGTTTTGCCGGATACCGGGTCTGGAGCTCCTGCATCCAACCCACGCCCCGCTGCGCGCCAGCCAACGGAACGTGCGCCTGCCACCCGCATGGCCGCCACCAAGGTCAAGCCGCCACCCACTGCGGCGGCCTCAAAGCCTGCCCGGGCACAGGGCGGCTCCCGCCTGCAACTGGACCCGCTGGAAATCCTGCTGGATCGGGTCAAGACACTGGAAATCGCCACCGCCACACCGCCCGTGGAAACCGTGAGCAAGGAATCCGAACTGCTGCTGCGCATGGAAAGCGATCTCAAGTCCCTGCGCGAGCAGACCGCCAAGAACGAAGCCACGCTGGCAGCCCTGCAAAAGCGCCTGGAGCAGGCTGAATCAGACCGCGTGTCGGCCGAGTTGTTCTATGGGCTGCTGGCTGTGGTGGTGGTTTGCGCGGCGGCCGTCGTGGCACTGTGGCAACGCCGGCGCGCGCCCGCGACCGTGCGGGAGGCACCAATGGAAGATGAGCCCGAGCCCTATGAGGCCCAGTTCCTGCGCAAGACGCTGGATGCAGAAAAGTTTGAGCCACCCACGGTGCGCATGCCGACACCCACGCCTGAGCCAGCACCCAGTGCCGTGCCGGTGGATGTCAATCTATTGGACCTGGACGAGCCACCCTGGCCGGACACCAGCATCACCGTCCCGCGACGGTTATAGCGCTCCGTTTTTGATAGCAACCCGTGGCGCAACCACGGGGGCTGGATCAGTAAGTGATGCTGAGCGCGTCGGCATCCACATTGATCACCGGCTTGCCCAACACGGCACTGGCGGCCTGGGCAAATTCCAGTGCCCACTGGGGATCCGCAAACTTGGCGGGGCCAGCGGCCTGGGCCACCACCACCACGCGGTCCGCCATCAGCAGCTTGCCGGTGGCGCGCAGGGGTTCGCATTCCATGTTGGTGAACTGGTCGTCCAGCCACTTGCGGGCCAGTTCGCGCTCAAGGGCTTGCTCGGGGCTGAGTTCGATTCGAACGGGGGCGGTATTTTTGAAGGTGACGCTGACTTGGCTACGCATGGTTTACTCCTGTTGCCGCAATCATAGAACCAAAAAGTGCCAGCCATGGTGAAATAGGCACCTGATCCGCATACCCTTTGATCTGCAGCACAAGGCTCCACCATGCGCCCCCTCTTCACCAGCCCGCTCACTCGCCCCATTGCCCTTCCGCTGGCCGCCCTCGCCCTGGCCTGCCTGCTCCCTACCGTGGCGCTGGCGGAGGCGCCCAAGCGGGACCTGACCATTGAGCTGCGCCAGGTCAAGGAGGGCCACGAGGGTGCGGACGCACCGGGCGGTGCCTACACGGTAGGTACCGCGCCACGCGGCACCGAATGGGCACCCCAGCAGGTGCGGGTGCGCAGCGGCGAAAAGGCCAGCCTGCGCCTGAACCAGTCCATGCCCATGCAATGGGTGCAAAAAATTGAATCGCAAAGCGCCACGCTCAGTGCCGCCGGCACATCGGCCAGCAGCAATGCCGGGGGCGTCACCCAGGCGGTCACCTGGATGGAGTCGGGGCAAAGCCTGACGGTGACACCCCACTGGGCCGGCGGCAAGCGACCCGTCAAGCTGGAAATCGAACTGCAGGCTGCGGCCGTGGACGAGCGCACCAGCTCCGACCTGCCGGCAACCAACCGCCAGCAGCTGTCCACCACCGTCACCGCGCCACTGCAGCAGTGGGTGACCATTGCCAGCACCGGCGCATCGGCCAAACCGGGCAGCTACAGCAGCGCCGGAAGCTCCAACACCCGCATGCTGATGCAGATCCGCGTCACCGCCAACTGAGGTCCACCAGGGGCCGCACCACGCCGGCCACCTTGGCGGCGGAGATCGCACACCTCTAGCCTCCGTCACCCTTGCGCTTTTGCCGCTGGCGCTCCAGTTCTTCGGCCTGACGGGCCAGCTCCTTGCGGGTCGCGGCATTGCGCGCCTCGTCCTCGGCCAGACGCGCCAGTTCTGCGGCGGTAAAGCGCAGCTCGACCGGCAGGCTCGCGTGGCAGGATTCACAGGTCGCCAGGCGCCGGTTGAAGACGGTAAAGCCACAGGCAGGGCAGCGAAAACGGGTATGCAGTGTCATGCGCAATGGTTGCGGCCAAAAAGCGGCGGCAATCCACCGCATTGTGGGGCGCAAACCGGAGTCACCTGTGTTCTGGACAAGACTTAATTGACGTGCGTCAATGCACACTCAACCGTTACGACCCACGAGGAGCCCATGCCAGACACCACCACCCACCACCGCATTTGCCCCCTGTGCGAAGCCTGTTGCGGGCTGGAGATCAAGGTCCAGGCTGGCAAGGTCATCAGCATCCGCGGCCACGAGGCCGACGTCTTCAGCGCCGGCTACATCTGCCCCAAGGG
>JAVBYK010000439.1 GCA_030824095.1 bacterium | reverse complement strand
GAATGCTCCTCGACCCAATCCAGCAGGGTGCGGGCCAGCGCACTGCCTTGCTGGTAGTAGCGCAGGGCTGCGTCGGACACTTCCGCCGGGTAACGGCCCCAGGGGTAGATGTGGAAGAACTCCTTGATGTCGCGCCGGGTGTGGTTTTTGGCGATCTCGGACACGGCAGGCGAGAAATAGCCGTCATGTTTGTCCGGGTCGTGCGCATAGGCATGCTTGGCATCACGTTGGAAGAAGGCCAGCCACTCGGCGTAGATGCCCTCGACCATGGACTGTTCCAGCGGATGGTTGCGCAGCACTCCAAAGCCGGTCTCGTGCAGGCTGCGGCAAAAGTCCACGGCGGCAGTTGCACTTTGGTAGTCGACGACGGGCAGGTGCATGGGCGCCTTTCAGTGGCTCAGCCAGTTGGACATCAGGGTTTCTTCAAACAGGGCCAGGCAGCCCGGCGCATCCACCTGCATGCACACGTCGGTTGCCGGCAGATGGCGCGCCCAGCCCTCTTGTGGGTAGTCGATGTAGGCACGGCGGTTCAGCATGGTCTGCCCCTGGGCAATGCCTTCGGTGGCAACGCGGATGGCGCCGCTTTCCAGCGTGAACAGCCCTGGATCGACCAGATAGATGAAGGCCAGCAGGTCGTGGGCAAAGCAGCCGGGGCCAAAGGACAGGTGCTTGTGCAGGCCACTGTAGAACGTGGAGTAGAACGCCACTGCGTGGTGCAGCGTGTCAGTGGCCACATGGCGGTGGTGGTCGGCAATCTTTTGGAACAGCGACAGCTCGGTCACCACGCGGTGCGTCACGTCCAGGCCGACCATGGTCAGCTTCCAGTCGGCCATGAAGACATGGTCGGCGGCATGCGGGTCATTCCAGATATTGGCCTCGGCCACCGGAGACACATTGCCCGGTTCGTCGATGGTGCCGCCCATGATGATGACCTCGCGCAGCAGCCTGGGCAATTCGGGCTCCAGCTTCAGGGCCAGGCTCAGATTGCCCAGTGGCCCAACGGCTACCAACGTGATCTCGCCGGGGTGGGCGCGCGCCATGTCGACGATGTATTGAGCAGAAGGCCGGGGATCCAGCCGGTTGTGGGTGGCAACGCGGTGCGCCAGGTTGCCCAGACCGTCGGCGCCGTGGATGAAGTCGGGCGGTGCTTCGCCGGGTTTGACCCAGGGTGCCTTGACGCCCTGGGTCACGGTGATCTTCCGGTTGGCAATGGCCGTCAGGTACAGGGCATTGGTGGCAGCCTGCTCGACCGACACATTGCCAAAGGTCGTTGTGATGCCCACCACGTCGATGCCGGGATGGGCCAGTGCAAAGTACAGGGCCATGGCGTCATCCACGCCGGGGTCGGTATCAAAAATGACTTTGCGGGGAGGTTGTTTGCTCATGGAGTCGGTATCGGAGTGGTTTCAGGCCGGCAGGCCACAGTAGATGCGCAGGGCGGTGATGGCGGACGGACTGGGTGCGGGCATTTGCGCCAGAAACCGGGTGACCTCGGCCGCTTGAGGAATGCTGGATTGTGCCCCCATGCTGGTGCAGGCAAGTGCCCCGGCGGCGCTGGCTTGTGCCAGCGCCCGCGACAGATTCGCTCCCTGGCTGAGGGCGGCAACCAGGCTGCCACAAAAGGTGTCGCCCGCCGCCGTAGTGTCCACCGGTGTGACAGGAAATGCCGGTTGCACCACAAAGGTGCCGTGGCTGCGTGCGCAGCATCCACGTGCACCCAGCGTCACGACGACGGTGGGCACCTGGACGCGCTCCAGGCATTCGGCCACACCACCGCGGTGGCCCGTGAGCACCGCCAGTTCACCTTCGTTAACCACCAGGATGTCTATCAACTCCAGCAGTTCCACGGGAAGTGCCTGAACCGGTGCCGCGTTTAGCACCACCTTCACACCCTGTTGCCGTGCCGCTCGCGCGTAGGCGGTGACGGCTTCCAGCGGGATTTCCAGTTGCATCAGCAGGTGGCTGACGCCGTCCAGGCTGGGCAGGTGCTCGGCTCGCAGGCTCAGATTGGCTCCGGGTGCAACGGTGATGGCGTTTTCGGCATCGTCCGAGACGCAGATGAAGGCGGTCCCGGTCGGTTGGTCGGCCGAGCGCACCAAATGCAGCTGTACCTGGGCGTCACGCAGGGATTTTTCCAGTGGCACGGCAAATGCATCATCACCCAGGGCAGCGAGCATTCCGGTGGCAACGCCGCCGGAGCGGGCACAGGCGATGGCCTGGTTGGCGCCCTTGCCGCCCGGAAAAGTTTCGAAGGCGCGCCCCAGCACCGTTTCTCCGGGGCCGGGTATATGGTGAGCCCGAACGACGAAGTCCAGGTTGGCAGAACCGGCAACTAATATCATGGAATTGAAATTTTTGTATACAGTTAAGTCTCCATTGTGGAATGGAAAATGCTGGCGTTCAATCCGTACCTTCAAATTCCCCCGGGTTGCAGGGGGGCGTGAAGAGGCAATACGCTAAAGTGCTATTTCGCACTTCAACTACAAAGGGTCGATATGAATTTCAAGAACTTGGCACGCTTGACACTATTGGG
>JAVBYK010000008.1 GCA_030824095.1 bacterium | reverse complement strand
GGTCCCGGTGGCCACCAAGCGAACCCGCACGCGCCGCAAGCCTGGCGCGCAGCAGGCCGGTGCGGCTATCTAGCGGCGCCCGCCTGCTTCGACCGATTGCGCCTTACTGCGGCACAAATCCGCTGGACTTGATGATGCCCGCCCAGGTCTTGCTGTAGGCCTGTTCGCGGCTGGTGAGTTGCTGCGGCGTCATGTAGCCCACGCTCAGACCCATCGCGGTGAGGCGTTCGCGCACATCGGGCAGGGCCACGACCTTGGCCAGTGCGGCGGAGATCTTGTCGATGGTGGCGGTGGGTGTGCCGGCTGGTGCAAAGATGCCGTAGTACGGCAGGTCTTCAAACCCGGCCAGGCCCAGTTCGGCAAAGGTCGGCACATCCGGCAGCAGGGGCTGGCGCGTGGTGCCCATGACGGCCACCACGCGGATCTTGCCGGCCTTGTGGTTTTCAATGAAGTCGGGGATGGAGCCGGTGCCGGCCGCAATCTGGTTGCCCAGCATGTCGCCCATCATCGGGGCGCTGCCACGGTAGGGGGCGGACTGCAGGTCCAGCTTGTACTTCTGGCCAATCACCTTGACCAGGAATTCCGGCACCGAGGCCGGCGCCGGCACACCCACGGTGCTCTTGCCCGCACCCTGGCTGCGCACCCAGGCCACATAGTCGTTCATGGACTTGGCTGGCGTGCCGCCCGACACCGCCAGTGCATTGACAAAGGTGGCGAAGCCACCAACGGCGACAAAGTCGCGCGCCGGCTCAAAGCCCGGGTTCTTCACCACCAGCGGCAGGATGGACACGGTGTGGTCGTGCGACAGGAACAGCGTGGTGCCGTCCGGCGTGGCGGCCTTCAGGGTCTGTGCCGCAATCTGGCCGCCGGCGCCCGCCTTGTTTTCGACGATGACCGGTTGACCCAGCTGATCCTTGAGCTTGTCGGCCAGCGTGCGGGCGATGGCATCGGTGCCGCCGCCGGGCGGAAAGCCGACCAGAATTTTGACAGTGCCAGACTGTGCCTGGGCCAGGCCGCCAAAGCACAGGGCACTGACAGCCAGAACGCTGGCCAGGCGGCGGTTGATCTTGGTGGACAAGGGGCGGGAGAGCGAACGAACCATGGAGAACTCCGGTGAAATAAAAGTACAGTCAGGAACTGACCCCACTGTAGCAATGTTTGCCCATGCCCCAATTCGCCGCCAACCTGTCGCTGATGTACACCGAATACGCCTTCCTGGACCGCTTTGAGGCGGCGGCGCAGGACGGGTTCACGGGCGTGGAGTTCCTGTTCCCGTACGACCACACCGTGGCCGAACTCCAGGCCCGCTTAAACGCCAACGGCTTGCAGCAGGTGTTGTTCAATGCACCACCGGCGGGCGCGGACCGTGACTCCGTGCACGGCGCCTGGGCCAGCGGTGCGCGCGGCACGGCCTGTCTGCCGGGGCGTGAGGCGGAATTCCGCCATGGACTGGGCCTGGCGCTGGACTACGCGGTGGCGCTGGGTTGCCCGCGTGTGCATGTCATGGCCGGGCTGGTGCCTGCCGGCGCCGAGCCGCAGCGCCTTATGGACACCTATTTGGCCAATCTGCAACACGCCGCCGCCGAGGCAGCCAAGGTTGGCGTGGCGATCCTGATCGAGCCCATCAACACGCGCGACATGCCGGGCTACTACCTGAACCGCCAGGACCCGGCCCACGCTGCTGTGCAGGCGGTGGGCGCCCCCAATCTGCGGGTGCAAATGGACCTGTACCACTGCCAGATCATGGAGGGCGACGTGGCGACCAAGCTGCGCCATTCCATCCCCACCGGGCGGGTCGGCCACATCCAGATCGCAGGTGTGCCGGAGCGCCATGAGCCCGATACCGGTGAGCTGAACTACCCCTATCTGTTTGTCGTGATGGATGACCTGGGCTACTCCGGCTGGGTCGGCTGCGAATACCGCCCCCGCGCCGGTGTGCAACCGGGCGCCACCCGGCAGGGGCTGGGGTGGCTGCGCCGTGCCAACGCTGCACCCTCGCAAGGCGTGGCATGATGCCGTTTTGCCATCCATCCGGCGTATGAGGAGAGCCCCATGAATGCCCGTATCCCCCCTTCCGTGCTGAACGCGGAACAAACACTCAACCAGGTCAGCACGCTGTGGGACGCCGAAATCGTGCCCCAGTTGCAGGACTACATCCGCATCCCGGCCAAGTCGCCGATGTTCGACGCCGACTGGGACGCCCACGGCTACATCGACACCGTGGTCCGCAACACCGCCGCCTGGATCGAGGCGCAAAAGGTGGCCGGCCTGCGACTGGAAGTGGTGCGCCTGCCCGGACGCACGCCGGTACTGTTCTTCGAGGTGGATGCCACCAAGGCCGGCTCTACACAAACCGTTCTGATGTACGGCCACTTGGACAAGCAGCCTGAGTTTTCCGGCTGGCGCAATGACCTGGGGCCTTGGACGCCCAAAATCGACGATGGCAAGCTCTATGGCCGTGGCGGCGCCGACGACGGTTATGCCGCCTATGCGGCAATAGCCGCCATCCAGGCGCTCAAAACGCAGAATGTGGCGCA
>JAVBYK010000326.1 GCA_030824095.1 bacterium | reverse complement strand
CGGAACAGGTCACTCAGGTCCTCCAGCAGGGCCTCGGCCTTGGCCGGCTCGGCACGCACGAGGGCGATGGCGCTGTTGAGCGTGTTGAACAAAAAGTGCGGCCGAATGCGCGACTGCAACTCCGCCAGCCGGGCCGAGGTGTGGGCCGGCATGCGGCCCTTGCTGCGCATGACCAGCGCCGCCACCAGCAGGGCCGACAACAATGCGCCGCTGGCTGCACTGGCCACCCAGGGCGGCCCCACCAACAGCCCGGTCCAGGCCAGCAGGGCACAACCATACAGGCCGGCCACAGCGCCCAGGATTACCGCCACGGTGTACTGCAGCGCTGGCACCAGTCTTGCCAGGAGCCGCTTGGTGAGACAGGCCATCAACAACCAGGCCAGGGCGCCGGGCAGTGCAGCCCCGGTGACCAACGACAAACGCACCACCCAATCCAGCACATCGCCCGCGCCAAAGGCCACACCCACGCCAGCGCAGACCTCGACAAACAGCACCGCCCGCAGCACCACGCCGGTCTGGCAGGCATCAAACACCAGGGCCGGCTCCAGGGGAGCCGCATCGGCCGGCCGCGAATCGGGCGCAGCCGGCATCTCCTGGAACGCCGATAATATTTGGGTGTCTTTCATGAACCCGGATTTTGACTCCATAACCCGCACCGCTCCCCATGTCTACCAATCAACTCGATAAAAAGTCCCAGGCGTGGTCCGCGCTGTTCTCTGAACCCATGAGCGATCTGGTCAAGCGCTACACCTCCAGCGTGTTCTTTGACAAGCGCATGTGGCAGGCCGACATCACCGGCAGCCTGGCCCACGCCGAGATGCTGGCGGCCCAGGGCATCATCAGCGCCGAAGACCACGCATCGATTGTGCGCGGCATGGCGCAGATCACCGGCGACATTGAATCCGGAAACTTCGAATGGAAGCTGGACCTGGAGGACGTGCACCTCAACATCGAAGCCCGCCTGACCCAACTCGTGGGCGACGCGGGAAAACGCCTGCACACCGGCCGCTCTAGAAACGACCAGGTCGCCACCGACGTGCGCCTGTGGCTGCGCGGCGAGATCGACCTGATTGGCGAACTGCTGGTGGACCTGCAGAAGTCCCTGCTCGACGTGGCCGAGAAAAATGTCGACGTGATCCTGCCCGGCTTCACCCACCTGCAGGTGGCGCAGCCGGTGAGCTTTGGCCACCACATGCTGGCCTATGTGGAAATGTTCTCCCGAGACGCCGAGCGCTTTTTGGAAGTGCGCGCCCGCACCAACCGACTGCCACTGGGCGCAGCCGCCCTGGCCGGCACCACCTACCCGCTGGACCGCGAGCGCGTGGCCCGCACCCTGGGAATGGTCGATGCCGCCGGCAATCCGCAGGTCTGCCAGAACAGCCTGGACGCGGTCAGCGACCGTGACTTTGCGATTGAATTCACCGCCGCCGCCACACTGACCATGGTGCACATCAGCCGCATGAGCGAAGAGTTCATTCTGTGGATGAGCCAGAACTTTGGTTTCATCAAAATCGCCGACCGTTTCACCACCGGCAGTTCCATCATGCCGCAGAAGAAAAACCCCGATGTGCCCGAACTGGCGCGCGGCAAGACCGGCCGCGTGGTCGGCCACCTGATGGGCCTGATCACGCTGATGAAGGGCCAGCCCCTGGCCTATAACAAGGACAACCAGGAAGACAAGGAACCGCTGTTTGACACCGTGGACACCTTGAAGGACACGCTTCGAATCTTCAGCGAAATGGTCGGCGGCCAGTTGAACCCCGCCACCGGCGTCAAGGAAGGCGGCATCACCGTCAACCCGGTGCCCATGGAGCAGGCCGCGCTCAAGGGCTACGCCACCGCCACGGATCTGGCCGACTACCTGGTCAAGAAGGGCCTGCCCTTCCGCGACGCGCACGAGATCGTCGCCCACGCCGTGAAGGCCGCTACCTCACACCAGGTGGATTTGTCCGAGCTGCCGCTGGCTGTGCTGCAGGAGTTCAACCCCAAGATCGAAAAAGATGTCTACGAGTGCCTGAGCCTGCGCGGCTCGCTGAACGCCCGCAAGACGCTGGGTGGCACTGCGCCGGTGCAGGTGCGTGCGCAAGTGGCGCGGCACCGGGCGCGACTGGCTTAGGGTCGCTTCTATTTCGATAGCAAACTATTGATAGTTCACGAGGGCTATCGGCATATTTTTCATGCAATGGTCCGCCAGAGTTTTATGGAGGCTAGAGGTGCTGAGGCAGTGGGGCGGTAGGGGTCACTCATGCGCAAGGTCCACTGGACTATAGTCCCGAATAGATAAAGCGCCGAACGAAGTGACTTCGACGTTTGCAACATTTCGCCAGGATAGGCGAAAGGATTCAATGGGATGGAAATGAGTTCAATTGCTAGCGAAATTACCCTCAAACCTAGGCGGCATGGGCCTTACGGCTTGAGCATGAAGCCTCCTCGAATTCCTGAGCCACTCAGAAGTAGAGGTTGGGGAATTTTGTCATACGGTATTCAACCGGGGGGACTGACCCCAAGGCTTCATGGGGGCGATGGTGGTTGTAGCGGT
>JAVBYK010000235.1 GCA_030824095.1 bacterium | reverse complement strand
CCCGCGAGCCCAGCAGATGCGGAGTTCTCCAGTGCTGATTCCGACGGGCAAGTGCGCGCAATGGTGCTGGAACTTGCCCGACCTGCGGACTGGAAGTTACTGTCGACTCTATGGAGAGGTGTGCAGACGGATCTCGAATTGCCTGCGCCGGCGATCGCTGTCAATGGGGTTGACGGGTACCAACTGTGGTTTTCGGTCGCAGAGTCTGTTCCGGTTAACCAGGCGGCCACGTTTCTAGAGGCCTTGCGTTTGCGCTATTTGAGCGCGGTCGCCCCAGAACGCATTGAGATGAGTCCCTCGCGCGAAGGGACTTTGGCTGACAGGGTGGATTTTTCAGGGGTGGTTCCCGCTGAACGGCCTGGCACAGGGCTTTGGTCTGCTTTTGTTGCCTCGGACTTGGCCGCAATATTCTCTGATGAGCCGTGGCTCGATGTTTCTCCGAGTGAAGAAGCGCAAGCCAAAATTCTTGCGCAGCTTGAGAGTATTCCAATAGCCAGATTTCGCGCATTTCTGGAATATCTCCGGCCCATTGGTGAACCAAAGACGGGTACACAGCCTTCAATACCGGTCGAATCACACAATCAACCGGTCAGCACAGGGTCCAATCAGCCAGCAGGTTCGGCGGGAATTCCTACTCCCAAGCAATTCCTGATCGACGTCATGAACGATACGGCGGTTGAACTCCATTTGCGCATTGAAGCCGCCAAAGCGCTGTTGCGATACTCTTAATGAGCAGCATCCTTCAATCATTCTCGGCCGACGCATTGTGTTTGGCGTGCCAGCGTTTGAGCTGACGCTGCCATTGACCTAGAGGCTGGGTCTTATCGGCTTCGGTCGCCTTCGACGAGCTTGCGATCAGCTGAGTCAGCAAGGCCTCTTGCTCAGGATCATCCTGAGCGGGAAACACCGGAACGATTTTCACGATGTAATCCCCTCGGGGCCCGCGAAGCGCAGTCGGAAAACCCTGGCCACTCAGCCGGTAGGCCAGGGCGTCTCGATTCAGTCGCATCTGTTGCAGTCCGTTGGGGGTCGGAACTTCCACCCAGCGCCCGGCCATCCAGGCGTATCCGTTGACGGGCATTTCGCAGCGCAGTTGCCCATCGCTGCCCAAAGTAAATATCGGGTGCGGTTCGATTTCGACTTCGAGTTCAAGGCCTATTTCCATTTCACCATGCCGCGATGTCGGCACGCTCAATACGTGGCCCTCGCGCACACCAGCCGGAAAGCGCACCCGGCGCCGATAGGCAACTGTCAGTTCACCACCACCATCGCAGATGCCACAGGACTCCCGCTGACGGCCATCGCCACCACAATCTGAGCATGACTCTTCGTTCCACAACCAGCCAAACAAGGCGGCCTTTCGCACGGCTCCGCTTCCATGGCAAGTGTGGCACGCCTTGGCCAGCACACGCTGGCCGTTTCCGGCACATGCGTTGCAGGTGGTGGTAAAGCTGCCGCGCAGGGTACGGGTGCAGCCCAGAATGGCTTCTTCCAATGAAAGGCGGACCTTTCTGGTGTGCGTCTTTCTGCGAGAGTCATCCTCGGGCGCTTCGGGAGCTGCGGATTGTGGTGTGTCTGCACCGTTGCCTGAACCATCCTCCCCACCATCGCGGAGCTGGCAGATGTGCTGATACGCCTTGTTGATGTGTTGCATGCGCCGGTCTGCGCCGGCATTGGGGTTGCGGTCAGGGTGCCAGGCAGCGACCAGCCGCCGCCAGGTAGCTTTGAGATCGGCGTCACTGATGCTGGGGTCTACGCCCAACTCTTCGTAGGCCTCTTGGGTATCCATGGTGTTTTGCCCTCATTCGCAATGCTAAATACCGACGGGGCCGCGAAGATGGGACCGGTCTGAGCGACCATTGTCGCTGCGCATCCTGGCTGGGTGGACTGTGTCCTGACCGGCTGCACTCTGGTCAGGTAGCGGTTCGTGCATGCCGATGGCGGCTCAATTCCCCCGGCACTGCCCCACAGCGCTATCCCCACGACTCCAGCAAGGGCTGGCTGCAGAACGGTCCGGCGACGGGATGCCGTCATAACTGATCCTGGCAGTGCGGGTGTCAAAGCTGCTTACGCCCTGTTTGTCCAGTCGTAGCCGCAGCACCCAGCCGCGGCGCTGGTTGTCGTTGTCGGTTTCCTTCATAACGAAGTTGCCCACGCTGTAGATGATGGGCTTGCCGCGGTAGTGTTCGATATCCTGCGTCACATGCGGGTGGCCGCCGATCACGGCGTCGGCGCCGGCGTCCAGCATCACGCGGGCCAGTTGGCGCTGGCGCGCGTTGGCCACAGGCTCGTTTTCCCAGCCCCAGTGCATCACCGGAATGACGATGTCGGCGCGGTATGCCGTGCGCGCCTTGCGGATGTCGTCCACCACCTGCTCGTTCTCGCTCCAGGCGATGCCGGGCGCATCATAGTCGGCCTCAAAGCTGCGCGGCATGAACTCGCTGTAGCCCAAGAGCGCAATGCGCAGCCCCTTGCGCTCGACGATCAGCGGCGTGTGCGCTTCCGACAGGTTGTGGCCGCCGCCAAACTGGCCGATGCCGGC
>JAVBYK010000160.1 GCA_030824095.1 bacterium | reverse complement strand
CAGGAAGGCAAAGGCAGCATAGCCCACCACCCGGGCCTTGTCTGTCCCGGCATCTCCCGAGTTGCAGAGCCCCAGTAGACTGGGTTGCAGATGGTGTTTTTTGGCGGCGAGCAGCAAACCGTTGATAGGCGTTCCGCCGCAGGCCTGGTCGTGGGAAACGGTGGGTTGCAAGTCCAGAATGGTTTGCACGGTTGCCTGGTCCACGGCCTGTGCGCTGCCATAGGGCAGGAAGTGCGACAGGTCGGAACTCACCACGATCAGTGTCTCAGGCCCGCCCCAAAGTACATCGAGCACTTGGGCGACTTCTTCTGGCGTGGCATCGCCCACAGCCAACGGCACCAGCGTGAAGTCATCCAGTACGGACTGCAGGAATGGCAGTTGCACTTCCAGAGAGTGCTCCAGAGCATGGGCTTGTGGGCTGATTACAACCTGACGCAAGCCAGACAGCGATGTAATGGCTTCTTGGTCTAAAGGCACCGACCCCAGAGGTGTCGCAAAGGCACACGCATTGCTGAGCGCCAACCCGCGCACCGGCACACGGTGCACCGGACCGAGCAGCACGACGCGCCGGATCGTGGCATGCGCGTGCGCTAACCGTGCATAGGCCAGCGCCGCAGTCGAGCCGGAGTACACATATCCCGCATGCGGAACGATCAAGGCCTTGGGCACGTCTGTCGCCGCGTCCGTGCAGGTGGGTGCGGCCTCCAGCATGGCGAGAACGCGGAGCGACAACGCCTGGGCGTCTTCCGGGTAAAAACTGCCTGCGACAGCAGGTCTGCGAAGCGGTTGCACGAAGACCTCCTTCTGAGTGTCACCCCCACTCAAGGGACATCCGCTACTTCTGTGCCTGAACCATTTTCATGGCCGAGCCGATCAGGGTAGCGACCTCGTTCATATTGCTGGGAACAATCAGGGTGGTCGTAGCGTCCGCTGCGACCTTCGAATAAGCATCGACGGCTTGCTCGGCCACCTTGAGTTGAACAGCCTGCTCGCCACCGGGCTGGCGGATCGCTGCGGCGACGCGCTCAATGGCTCCGGCATTGGCTTCGGCCACGGCCAGAATCGCTGCTGCCTGGCCTTGCGCGTTATTGATGGCAGCCTGCTTCTCACCTTCGGAGCGGGCGATGAAAGCTTCACGCTCACCGGTTGCGATATTGATCTGCTCTTGGCGACGGCCCTCGGAGGCGGCAATCAGGGCACGCTTTTCCCGTTCGGCCGTGATTTGCTGCTGCATGGCGTGCAGAATTTCCTTGGGTGGTGTGAGGTCCTTGATTTCATAGCGCAAGACCTTGACACCCCAGTTCAGCGCCGCCTCGTCGATGGCCTGCACCACCTGGGCGTTGATGATGTCGCGCTCTTCAAAGGTTTTGTCCAGCTCCAGTTTCCCGATCACCGAGCGCAACGACGTCTGCGCGAGTTGCGAGATGGCCACCACATAGTTGCTTGAGCCGTAGCTCGCCCGCATGGCGTCGGTCACCTGGAAGTACAGGATGCCGTCCACCTGCAGTTGCGTGTTGTCTCGCGTGATGCAGACCTGACTGGGAATGTCCAGTGGGACCTCCTTCAGCAGGTGCTTGTAGGCCACACGATCGACAAAGGGCATCAGAAAATTCAGCCCGGGCGTGAGTGTTCCGTTGTATTTGCCCAAGCGCTCCACCACCCAGGCGTGTTGTTGGGGAACCACCTTGATCGCCTTGGTGATGAATATCACGGCGACAACCAGCAGAATGAGACCAATTTCCATCATGTTTCCTTTGAAAGTGAAGCAATGTCCGGCGGTGTGCGCCGTATCCTAGAGTTTGCGAACAACCAGCCTGCTGCCGACCACTTCAACCACTTGGTGTGCTCCGCTGGCCAGCGGACCTCCAGACAAGCTCGACACCGCCCAACTGGTGCCCCGGTATTTCACGGTGGCAGTGCCGTCCGGGTTCCATGCATCGACTTGCACGGTTTCTCCGATGTCCAGATTCACATCGCGGTTGGCATTGGCAGGCGGGATAGCGGGCTGGGCCCGCTTGTAGCTGCGCCAGGCGAGAACCGAGCCGGCCCCCAGCACGGCGGCAACCACCATCTGGATCGACGAAGGTGCGCCCAGATGGGCAGCAACAGCGGCTGCAGCCAAACCCACGGACAGCATCAGAAGGTAGAAGGTCCCGGTGACCAGTTCGATGCCGACTGCCGTGCCGGCGAGTAGCCACCAGATCGTGGATTCAGCCATAGCGCCCCTGCGTGTGTTGAGATCACCACATTTTGGGGCAAAAGGCCCGCAGCGCAAGGTGCCAGACACAATAAGTCCTTACACTTCGCGCCTGTTTTTCACTTTTTTCGCCTGCGGCTGGAGCTTTCATGAAATTTCGCTTTCCCATCGTCATCATTGACGAGGACTTTCGGTCGGAAAACACGTCCGGATTGGGTATTCGCGCCCTGGCTCAGGCCATTGAAACGGAAGGTTTTGAAGTGCTGGGCGTAACCAGCTATGGGGACCTCAGCCAATTCGCCCAGCAGCAGAGCCGTGCCAGTGCCTTCATCCTGTCCATTGACGA
>JAVBYK010000009.1 GCA_030824095.1 bacterium | reverse complement strand
GACGGCCGCGTACTGTGTGTGGAAGGGGTCAATGCCCGTTCCCTGGATGCTTCTGATTTGATAGCGGCCTGTGTCAATTACACGGGGGCTGGTGGCCAGTTTGATCCTGAAGTCCATGGCGAAGAGCCGTTTGTGCCAGAGTTTGACGTGGTGGTGGGCGATCTGTCCTTCATCTCGCAGACGCTGGTGCTGCCGGCAGTCGTGCCGCTGCTGAAAGATGGCGGCACGCTGCTGACCCTGGTCAAGCCGCAGTTTGAACTGCAGCCAGGCCAGGTGGGCAAGGGCGGCATCGTCAAGGACCCGGCGATGTACGTCATCGTGGAGCAACGTCTGCGTGACACCTGTGCCGACCTGGGCCTGACCGTGACCGCGTGGTTTGACTCGCCGATTGCAGGCGGCGACGGCAACCGCGAATTTTTCATTTGTGCGAGAAAGCAAGCATGAACCCGACATCCCGCATCCCGGTGAGCGTGGAGTTTTTCCCACCCAAGACGCCCGAGGGCGTGGAGAAGCTGCGCACCGTGCGCCAGCAGTTGTACGCGCTCAAGCCGGATTTCTGCTCGGTGACCTTTGGTGCTGGTGGCTCCACGCAAGAGGGGACTTTCAAGGCCGTGGCCGACATCCTGGCGGAAGGTGTGAGCGCGGCCTCCCACTTCTCCTGCATCGGCGCCACGCGCGAGACCGTGCGTGCCCAACTGGCCACACTCAAGGCCATGGGCGTCAAGCGCCTGGTGGCTCTGCGCGGCGACCTGCCCAGCGGCTATGGCGCCGGTGGCGAGTTCCATTACGCCAGCGAGCTGGTGGCGTTTATCCGCGAGGAAACCGGTGACGATTTCCACATCGAAGTGGCGGCCTATCCCGAGGTGCACCCCCAGGCCAAGTCCCCCGATAGCGACCTGCAGGCCTTTGCCACCAAGGTGCGCGCCGGTGCCAACTCGGCCATCACGCAGTATTTCTACAACCCGGATGCCTACTTCCGCTTTGTCGATGACGTGGCGGCGCTGGGCGTGCACGTGCCGGTGGTGCCCGGCATCATGCCCATCACCAGTTCCACGCAGTTGATGCGATTCTCGGACGCCAGCGGCGCCGAGATTCCGCGCTGGATTCGCCTGCGCCTGCAAAGCTTTGGTGACGACACTGCGTCCATCAAGGCCTTTGGTCTGGATGTGGTGCAGGGGCTGTGCGAGCAGCTGCGCGCCGGTGGTGCACCGGCGCTGCACTTCTACACCATGAACCAGAGTGTGGCGACCATTGCGCTGTGCGAGCGCCTGGGATTGACGGGGTAGTGAGGCGCTGGTTCAGCCGCCACTTTCCACCGTGAAGGTGGCGTTGGCGTCTTGCTTCAGGGCCGCCACCATTTGCGGCAGCGCCAGTTTCAAGGCCGCCTTCAGCGTGTGGGGTGGGTTGATGATGAACATGCCGCTGGCCGGCAGGCCCGGACGGATCACCTCGCCGGCGTCATCCTGCAGCAGTTTGCTGGACTTGACGGTCAGCGTCGCGCCCAGCCAGCTCTTGCCGGCCTTGTTGGCCAGGGTCTTGAGCTTCTTGGGCAGATCGTGCGCTTCGGGCCGCGGAATGATGGGGTACCAGACCGCATAGGTGCCCGTGGCGAAGCGCTGCAGGGAGTCGGCAACCATTTCCGCAACGCGGCCGTAATCGGTCTTCAGTTCGTAGCTGGGGTCGCACAGCAACAGCGCGCGGCGCGACGGCGGCGGCAGGAACTTCTTGACGCCCTCAAAACCGTCTTCGCGCAGGATGGCGACCTGACGCCCGGCTTCGAGCTGGGCAATATTGGCGGTCAGCGTCTTGGTGTCGGTGGGATGCAGCTCGAACAGCTTGAGTTTGTCGCGCCCCCGGTCGGCCAGCACACGCTGGATGATGAAGGGTGAGCCGGGGTAGACCTTGTGGCTGCCCTTGTTGTTGAAGCCGGCGACCAGGTCCAGGTAGTCCTGCAACGCCGGCGCAATGGGCGCGGGCGGCGGGCTGGCCACCAGCTTGAGAAAGCCTTCGGCCGCCTCCGCGCTGGTCTGGGCGTAGTCGCCGTCCAGGCGGTAAAGGCCGGCACCGGCGTGGGTGTCGAACACCGTCATGGGCGTGTCTTTTTGCACCATGTGACGCAAAATGGCCAGCAAAACGGTGTGTTTGAGGACGTCGGCGTGGTTTCCGGCGTGGAAGGCGTGGCGATAACTGAACATGCGTCGATGGTAACCCTTCAACCCCCGAATTGCCCAATTCCCCAACTTTTTGTATAATGGCGGGCTTCGCAGCGATTTTGTGGCTCCGCGGCGAAGCACTCTCAGCAACGTCTCGCGACCGCGCGCCGAGTATCTCCACCTAAGAGATTCCCATCAGAGGAACGCCGACCGTGGAAAAGAGCCCGCCAAACCAACTCCTTTCTAGGAAATTCTCATGTCTACTTTCAGCGCAAAACCCGCTGAGGTCGTGCACGAGTGGTTTGTGATTGACGCGACCGACAAGGTCCTCGGACGAGTAGCCAGCGAAGTTGCTCTCCGTTTGCGCGGCAAACACAAGGCCATTTACACGCCTCA
>JAVBYK010000299.1 GCA_030824095.1 bacterium | reverse complement strand
TGGTGCTGCTCGTCCACCTCGGTCAGGCCGGTCAGAAAGCAGGGGTTCCATTGAAAGGCATCCATTGCGGCGGCTCCCGTTCTTCTATTGTGTTTTGGGTTGTGTGCGGACTTTCTGCCGTGGAAAACTCCACCAGGGTAGTACGGACCGCAGTGACAGCACCTCGCCACAGTGTGCGGGCGAGTGGCCCACGATGGTTGCCAGGCGCTGCTGCCACTCGGCATTGTGCAGCACGCCGCGCAGGGCGACGATGGCCGGATCGTCGAGTGCTGACTTAAGACAAACCAAGTGGTAGTTTTCCTGCACCAGCGGCACAAAGTCCAGGCCCTGGGCACGCGCTGCCGCCTCGATGCCGACACCCACGTCGGCCGCACCGGCGGCAATCGCATGGGCCACGGCGGTGTGCGATGGCTCGGTGTGCTCAAAGCCGTTGAAGTCTGCACCACCCAAGCCCTGTTGCGCCAGCAGTTCATCGATGACCACCCGGGTGCCGGTGCCAAGCGCCCGGTTGATGAAGTGGGCCTGGCGCGCGGAAACATCGTGCAGGCTGTGCAATTCCAGCGGGTTGCCGCTTGCCACCATCAGCCCTTGCGTGCGCTCAGCGAAACCGATGATCTTGTGCAGGCCGGGTTGCAGCAGTGGCTTGTAGACGCGCTCCGCCAGCGAGCCGGGCGCCGGGTGCTGCAGCGTGTGAAAGCCGGCCATCACGCAGCGGCCTTCGTTCAGGCCGCGGATGGCGTCCACGCTGCCGCAGAAGCGGATGTCCAGATGCACCTGGGCCGGTCCCAGTGCCGCCTCACGCAGTGCCGCCAGCGCGTCGTCGTGGCTGGCGTATAGCGTGACGACATGGGCGTTAGGGTCAAAGGCCACGGCAAAGGCGCGTTCCAGGTCCGCGCGCAAGGCTTCAATTTGCGGCGCCAGTCGCGCCTGGGCCTGGCGCTCGGCCCACATCAGCTTGGCGCCGAACTCGGTCAGGCGGGCGGATTGGCCTTTCTCCCACACGATCAGCTCGTTGCCCAGTTCCTGTTCCCAGCGCTTGAGCTCGCCCCAGACGTGGCGGTACGACAGCCCGAGCGCGCGCGCACCGGCCGAGATCGAGCCCTGGCTGGAGACCGCCTGCAACAGGTCCATCAAGGGGTTACGCACCTGGGCCGGGCTGCTGTCGCGTGAAAGGGTGTAGTGGAACTGGAGCCTATGCATGGCGTTTCATATCGCTGGAGATTGTGTCGATGGATACGATACCCCAAGCATGACCAGTCTCTCCGAAAGCGCGTACACAGCGCTGCAACTCATCATCACTCCGGATCCCACCCTGCTGGCCATTGTGGTCCGTTCCCTGTCCGTCAGCGCCACCGCCTGCGCCATTGCCTGCGCCTTGGGCCTGTTGCTCGGCGCCTGGTTGGGCGTGGCGCGCTTTTACGGGCGCACCGCCGTCTTGGCGGTGCTCAACACATTTCTGGCGGTGCCCTCGGTCGTCGTCGGGCTGGTGGTGTATCTGCTGCTGTCACGTTCCGGGCCGTTGGGCTTTCTGGGCTGGCTGTTCTCCTTCAAGGCCATGGTGCTGGCCCAGGCCCTGCTGGTGCTGCCGGTGGTCATGGCACTTACGCGCCAAGCGGTGGAGGATGCCGAGAATTCCCATGGCGAGCAGTTGCGTTCGCTGGGCGCCGGGCCGCTGGTGCGCAGCCTGCTGCTGGCCTGGGACGAGCGCTATGCGCTGCTGACGGTGGTGATTGCTTCGTTTGGCCGCGCCGTATCGGAAGTGGGCGCGGTCATGATCGTCGGCGGCAACATCGACGGCTTCACCCGTGTCATGACCACTGCCATTGCGCTGGAAACCAGCAAGGGTGATTTGCCGCTGGCGCTGGGCCTGGGCCTGGTGCTGCTGGGTGTGGTGCTGCTGCTCAATGCGCTGATCACGGCGCTGCGCCATTGGCGCGAGCAGGCCGAAGGCGGCGCGCTGCGTGTTGCCACCGTGGAGGCCGCACCATGACCCAGGTCTTTGGGCTGACGCAGGCCAGTGTGCACTTTGGCCGTGCCAGCAGCGGTGTGCGCGCACTGGGTGAGGTGAATGTGACGGTGCATGCCGGTGAGCGCATTGCGCTGGTGGGGGCCAATGGCAGCGGCAAGAGCACGCTGCTGCGCCTGCTGCACGGCCTCACCCTGCCCACGGGCGGCCAGGTGCAGCGCAACCCGCAGATGCAGCAGGCCATGCTGTTCCAGCGCCCGCACCTGATGCGCATGCCGGTGTTGGGCAACGTGATGTTGGGCCTGTGGCTGCGCGGTGTGCCCTGGCGCGATGCCAGGCCGCGCGCGCGCACTGCGCTGGGCCGGGTGGGCTTGGCTGATCTGGCGCAGCGCAATGCGCGCACGCTGTCGGGCGGGCAGCAACAGCGCGTGGCGCTGGCACGGGCCTGGGCGCTGGCGCCTCAGGTGCTGCTGCTGGACGAGCCCACCGCCAGCCTGGACCCGCACGCCAAGCGCGAGGTTGAAGCCTTAATCCATGAATTCGCCCATCAGAGCCCGGACATGACCCTGGTGTTTGCCAGCCA
>JAVBYK010000010.1 GCA_030824095.1 bacterium | reverse complement strand
GGGATTCCATTACCACAACAGGAGACATGCATGCACCAACGCCGCTGGATTTTCAAGGCCTCATTGATTGCAACCGGACTGCTCACCGCATGGGCCGGCACCGCTGCATGGGCAGCCGACGCCAAGGACATCAAGATCGCCCACATCTACAGCAAGACCGGCCCGCTGGAGGCTTACGGCAAGCAGACCGCCGTGGGCTTCATGATGGGTCTGGACTATGCCACCCAAGGCACGATGAAGGTCGCAGGCCGGAAGATCGTTGTGATCGAGAAGGATGACCAGGGCAAGCCCGACCAGGGCAAATCGCTGCTGGCAGCCGCTTACGGAGACGACAAGGTAGACCTGGCCGTTGGCCCCACCGCATCGCCCGTGGCACTGGCCATGTTGCCGGTGGCCGAAGAGTACAAGAAGATTCTGCTGGTCGAGCCCGCCGTGGCCGACAGCATCACCGGTGACAAGTGGAACAAGTACATCTTCCGCACCGGCCGCAACAGCTCGCAGGATGCCATTTCCAACGCCGTTGCCTTGGACAAGGCGGGCGTGACCATCGCCACCATGGCACAGGATTCGGCCTTTGGCCGCGATGGCGTCAAGGCGTTCAAGGAAGCCATCAAGAAGGCCAAGCTGGTGCATGAAGAGTATCTGCCCCCAGCCACCACCGACTTCACCGCCGGTGGTCAGCGCCTGATCGACAAGCTCAAGGACCAGCCGGGTCGCAAGGTGATCTTCATCATCTGGGCCGGTGGCAATCCCTTCAAGATTGCCGATATGGATCTGAAGCGCCATGGCATTGAAATCGCCACCGGTGGCAACATCCTGCCCGCCATGACGGCCTACAAGCAGTTCCCCGGCATGGAAGGTGCGGCCTACTACTACTTCGGCATGCCCCGCAACCCGATCAACGACGCCATGGTGTCGCGTCATTACTCCCAGTTCAAGTCGCCTCCTGACTTCTTCACCGCAGGTGGCTTCTCCGCTGCCATGGCGGTTGTGGCGGCACTGAACGCCAGCAACGGCGACACCTCGGCCAACACGCTGATCAAGACCATGGAAGGCATGAGTTTCAACACCCCCAAGGGCAAGATGACCTTCCGCAAGGAAGACCACCAGGCCATGCAGAGCATGTACCACTTCAAGATCAAGGTCGATCCGGCCTTTGCCTGGGGCGTGCCAGAGCTGGTGCGTGAGATCCGTCCCGAAGAGATGGACGTTCCAATTAGGAATAAGCGTTAACCGCTAGAAGCCATCACGAACCGGAGCGCGCTCCGGTTCCTCCGCGTGGGGGCATCGGGCCCCAATCTGCTCGCTACGCCGCTCCCGCTTTGCCGGGGGGCCGAAAATATGCTCGAAACCAAAGAACTCACGATCCGCTTCGGTGGCCACGTGGCGGTGAATGCTGTCACCTGCGCATTCCAGCCGGGCACCCTGACGGCCATTGTTGGCCCCAACGGTGCCGGCAAGACCACCTATTTCAACCTGATCTCGGGCCAGCTCAAGGCCAGTGCCGGCGAGGTTTTCCTGGGCGGCAACAACCTGACGGGGTTGAGTCCTTCGGCGCGCACCCGGGCCGGTCTGGGGCGGGCGTTTCAGTTGACGAATCTGTTTCCGCATTTGTCGGTGCTGGAGAACGTGCGTCTGGCTGTGCAGGCGGCGCAGCAGGGCCCGCACCTGCGCGGCCTGAACCTGTGGAGCATCTGGAGTGATCACCGTCCCCTGACCCAGCATGCGCTCGGAATTCTGGAAACGGTTGCCATGCTGGACAAGCAGGCGCTGCCGGTGGCCAGCCTGCCGCACGGCGACCAGCGCAAGCTGGAAGTGGCCCTGCTGATGGCGCTGGATCCGGCGGTCTACATGTTTGACGAGCCCACTGCCGGCATGAGTGCGGACGAGGCCCCGGTCATTCTCAACCTGATCCGCGCGCTGAAGAAAGACAAGAGCAAGACCATTCTGCTGGTGGAGCACAAGATGGACGTGGTGCGCGAACTGGCCGACCGCATCATCGTGCTGCACAACGGCACCCTGGTGGCCGACGGCGATCCGGCTGAAGTGATTGCCTCACCCGTTGTCCAGGAGGCGTACCTTGGGGTGGCCCCCGCAGCCGCATTGGCAGAGGAGGGCGTATGAACCAGTCCGTTCACCCCGACCCGCTGCTGACGCTGTCCGGCGTGCACACGCACATTGGTGCGTACCACATCCTGCACGGCGTGGACCTGTCCGTGCCGCGTGGCCAGCTCACCATGCTGCTGGGTCGCAACGGCGCCGGCAAGACCACCACACTGCGCACCATCATGGGCCTGTGGCATGCCTCGCAGGGCAAGGTGGTGTTTGACGGCCAGGACATTACCGCCGCCGAGACACCCAGCATTGCCAACCTGGATATTGCCTACGTGCCCGAGAACATGGGCATCTTTGCCGACCTGACGGTCAAGGAAAACATGCTGCTGGCTGCGCGCTCGGCCCGGCACGCCCAGCAAATGGATGCCAAGCGGCTGGAGTGGATCTTCTCGCTGTTTCCCGCCGTGGAGAAGTTCTGGAACCACCCTGCGGGCAAGCT
>JAVBYK010000011.1 GCA_030824095.1 bacterium | reverse complement strand
TCAAGGGCACACTGGAGCTGAGCAAGTTCGGCGAGATCATCGTCAATGCCAAGGGCGAGACCAACGTGCCCGGTGTGTTCGCCGCCGGCGACTGCACCACCGTGCCATTCAAGCAGATCGTCATCGCCGCGGGCGACGGCGCCAAGGCTGCGCTGAGTGCGTTTGACCACCTGATCCGGCATTGAGTGGGGGCGGGAGGGCTATGTGCAAAATATGGCCATATCCCTCGTGGATATTGCGTAAGCAGCTATCAATTTGGTAGCTGTTACAGCTAAACACCAGCTGCCAACGCATCCAGTGGGCTTGCCGTGCCACCCGCCGCCACCTTCAGCACGTGGGTGTAAATCATCGTCGTGCTCACGTCGCTGTGCCCCAGAAGCTCCTGCACTGTGCGAATGTCGGTGCCGGCTTGCAGCAGGTGGGTAGCGAACGAGTGGCGCAGGGTGTGGACGGATACCGGTTTGTGAATCTGCGCCGCTGCACAAGCCAACTTGATGGCGCGCTGCAAGCGTTCCTCGTACAGATGGTGTCGGCGCTCAATGCCTGAGCGTGGGTCAACCGAGAGTTTGGGTGCGGGAAACACCCAGAACCATCCCCAGCGCCGCCCCAGGTCCGGGTATTTGACACCCAGCGCGTCGGGGACTTCGACACCTGCGTAGCCCACCTCCCGGTCACGCGTCCATACGGTACGTGCGCGAACCACCTGTGCCTTCAGCACCTCATGCAGGGAATGCGGCAACATCACCACGCGGTCCTTGCCGCCTTTGGCCTCGCGTACCACAACGACCTGTCGATCAAAGTCTACGTCTTTCACCCGAAGGCGAAGCCCCTCCATCAGGCGCATTCCCGTGCCATACAGAAGCTTGGCCAATAGAGCCATTTCGCCATCCATGGCCCCCAGTAGAGCTGCAACCTCGGCCTTGGTCAAAACCGATGGAATGCGCCGAGCACGGGTGGGGCGCTCCATATCGGTCAGCCACGGCAAATCGATTGCCAAAACCTGGCGATACAAGAACAACAACGCGCTAAGCGCTTGGTTGTGCGTTGACACCGATACACGTCGTTCGTTGGCAAGCATTGTCAGAAACTGGGTCACCTCTGCGCCACCCATGGTGCGCGGATGCCGCATCTCCCCGTCACGGCCATGCCAGCGCACGTAAAAGCGAATCCAGTAGACGTAAGCCTGCTCAGTTTTGAGGCTATAGTGTTTGTAACGAAGTACCTCGCGCACCTGCTCCAGCAGACGCGTGGATTGGGGAAGATAGGCGACGGAGTTCATAGTATCAAAACCATGTATAAAACAACAGTATTGATATCAAAGAACGAGTTGTCAAGCGGGTTGCAGGGCTTTTTTTGGTATGCCACTACCACCGCCTCCCAGCTTATTTCGGCGGATATCCTGGGAGCCCAGAATATCCGCTTTTCTACATCACGTTATGGGGCAGACTAGCGTGTCCTTATTCCGCGCCGTTGCAGTTCTTGTTGGCTTGGGCATTCTTGCGTTGGCGGGCTACAAGCTTTGGATGGCTACGGGCCATGCCATGACATCCGGGACGGTGCTTCTTGCGGAAACTACCAGGTCTCCGGACTTTCGAGGAGCAGTGTGGCCATACAGGACTGCAGATGCATGGGCGTACTTCGCCGGATGGCTTTTAGTTGGGATCGGTGGCGGCTCACTCGCTGTATCTTCCAGCAAACGTTTGTGGCCACTATTGCTTACGCCTGTCTTGTGTCTGGGTGGCTTCATACTCATTGCGGCTGCCCCTATGCTCGGAACCGTGAAAGGAGTAGCGCTTTTGCTCGGTGTTATGGCAATGGGCATTGTTGGCGGTGTTCCACTAGCGCTCTGGAGTTCCAGGCGCCAAGAGCGCGAACACATTAAGCAAGTGGAGCGCAGCGGCGACGGTGAGCATGCCGCATAACCGGTTGCTCGGCGCGGACACACAGCAGAGAGAGGCCGCTTCGCGGCGCTTGCTGCGTGCCGGTCAGCGCCAACGTTAGGTCTTCATGTCTCAAGCCGCCGATCGTGCGAAGGTGAGAAACTGCTACTGCGGTCTTTGGGATAAAACCCCATCGATCTTGGAAGAGCAGGGCGTGCCAGCGGGCTACTGCGGGATGTGTGAGGTCTGTGGCGCGCCAGGACACTTACGGCATGGGCCAGGGGCTATGCCAGCCACGCTATCATGGTGTGATAAGTGCTACCGGAAGGTGGCTATAGTTGCAAACACTCAGGGGCTATCACTCATATTCGCAATAGGAGCGGCGCTGTATGGTGCATGGAGTATCGTGATCGCTGCGGGCTTGGCGTTCGTAGCGGCAACTTACCTGATGAAGCGGATGCACAAGCGTGAAACGCAGACCTAACAGGTTCGTGGATTGGACCCACAACGGCGGCCAGTGTGGTCGCCATTCTTCAACATTGAGTGCGCCGTTGTGGTCCACTCACGGCCGACGTTGACCATGAAGAAGAGCGTATTCGTGAGAGCTGTATTTTTCTGCGTAGCGATAGCCGCGACTGCGTGGTGGCTTGCAGGCAGCCCGCACTCTCTCGCGGAAGCCCG
>JAVBYK010000028.1 GCA_030824095.1 bacterium | reverse complement strand
GAACAGTTTGAAGGTGCTATCGGTGGCGATGGGGAGTTGCAACATCTCCACTGGGTGGCGGTCGAGCAGGCGTTGCAATACCCGCTGATTGACGTGACCGCATTCATGCTCCAGGAGCTGGGCCGGGCCTTGCGCGGCCATCGGGCCCAACTGCCCTTGTTTGCCTATTACGGCAACGGGCCGCGTGTGCTGTACCGGCCCACCTAGACCAACCGGGCTCGCGCCCTCAGAAGGGGCGTGCCGACGCGTGCAGGGCGGCCAGCTGTTCGCGCAGGCTGGCGTTCTCGGCCAGCAGTTCGGTGATCCGTGCCTTCAATGCCTCGACCGATTCCGGCATGGCTTCTTGGGCATCTGCAGCTGGCGCGCGCTTCCTGCTCTCGCGCACGCGCTTGGCGGCTTGGCGCAGCAACTCTTTGCCGCCTTGGGCGGCGGCCACCTGCTCCTGCTCGGGCAGCGTGGCCACGGCTGCGGCGGCATTCAGTGAAATGGTCCCGGATTTGACGGCGGCCACCACTTCGGGGGCAGCCTGTTTTTGGATCTTTTCGATCATCACGACCTGGCTGCTGCTCAGGCGGGCGGCCTTGGCGATGTCATCCCGGCTTTTCAGCGGTTCGGCTGGGGCAACGGCGGCGGGCGGTGCACTGTCCGGCTCCACCGCAGGCTCGGCCTTCAGGCGCCGGTCGTTCAGGATCTCGCGCTTGCGCAGCGCCAGCACACCGCGCTGGAAGTCGGACACACTGCGCCGGCCCAGGTGCTGGTCGATCATCCACAGGTGCACGTCGTCCATGGTCTTGAACAGCGTGCTTTGCAGGGTTTGAAATGGAATGCCGTGCTTCTGGCATATGCCGTAACGGTTGTGGCCATCCACCAGCACATCGCCCCACAGCACCAGGGCATCGCGGCAGCCTTCCGTTAACAGGCTGCGCTCCAGAGCATCGTGCTCGTCGGGGGTGAGGGGATCAATATAGGCTTTGAGATCTTCGTTGACGACGATGTGCATGACGGGGCAGAGCGGGCAAAGGGCGTGATTGTAGGGGGACGGCCTAGCCGGCCCAGGCCCGTGTTGCCGTCAGCAGCGCGCTGACGATCAGAAGACCGCCCATGGTGCGTGCAATCAGGCTCTGGCGGGCGCGGATCAGGTCACGTGCCCGCACGGCCAATGCGGCAACGGTGCCATAGACCACGATTTGGGTGGCGGCCGTGATCATTCCCAGGGCCAGGACCTGCATCACCAGGGAGCGCCCGTTGCTGTGCAAGAAGGCTGGAAACAAGGCAAGCATGAAGGCGTAGGCTTTGGGGTTGAGCAGGCAGGTCGTCACAGCGCGCCAATAGACGGCGCCGCTGGACAGGGGTGTCTGCGTATCCTGCGCGGGGGTATCGTTGGCGCTGCGCCAGATGCTCCAGCCGATCCACAGCAAGTACAGCGTGCCCACCAGCAACATGGCGCGAGACAGTTGCGGGAACGCGAGCATCAACGCCGCCATGCCCGTGGCGCCAACGGCAACATGGATGGCCCCACCACTGACAATGCCCAGCACGGAGCTGACGGCGCCGCGGCGCCCGCCGGACAGGCTGCTGGCCATCACATAGGCCATGTCCATGCCGGGGAGCAGGATGACGGCCAGCACGGCCAGAAAGTAGAGCCAGAGATCGGGTGCCATGGTGCGAATCCATTCGTGCGGAAGTGAAGAAGGCCGCAGTCTAGGTGTCATATAGGACCGTATGTGACCTATATCGGCGTACCATGCGTCCCATGGAAAAACCGCTGCAGCGCGTGCTGGCCGTGCTGGAACTCTTGCAATCGCACCCCGCGCTGAGTGGTGCGCAGATTGCCACCCTGGTGGGCGTGGAGCGCCGCACGGTGCGCCGCTACATCGTCGAGTTGGAACGCTTTGGTGTGCCCATCCGCACCGAGCGCGGCCGCGACGGCCACTACGCGCTGATGCCTGGCTTCAAGCTGCCACCCCTGATGTTCAGCAACGACGAGACGTTGGCGCTGTCGGTGGGGCTGCGCGTGGCCGGCGAGCTGGGGCTGGCCGACATGACGCCCGCCGTCGCCAGCGCGCAAGCCAAGCTGGAGCGGGTGATGCCTGTATCTCTGCGCCGCAAGGTGGGTGACCTGCATGCCGTCGTTGCGCTGGACCTGACGCGGCCGCAGGCCGAAAGTGGCAGCGTGGCCTTTGCCGAGATCACCCGCTGTGCCAGTGCCGCGCAGCGCGTGCACCTGGTGTACCGCGCGCTGGACGGCAGCACCACCGAGCGCGACCTGGAACCCTATGGCGTGGGCTACCTGTATGGCGCCTGGTACGTAGTCGGCCATTGCCACCTGCGCCAGGCGCTGCGCTCCTTCCGCCTGGACCGTGTGCAGGCGGTGCAGGCGCTGCCCCAGTCGTTTGGCAGGCCGCCCGCGTTTGACGTGCTGGCATATCTTCGCGAGTCCATCGCCCGGCTGGCGCGTGCGCACGCGGTCGTGCTGCGCTTTCGGGCCGACCTGGCGGCCGTGCGGCGCGCCATTCCGGCCAGCATCGGTACGCTGACCGAGCAGCGGGGCGGCAGCATCCGGGTGGA
>JAVBYK010000127.1 GCA_030824095.1 bacterium | reverse complement strand
GCATAAAACCGCCCGCCATGGAACAGCAGGGGCGAGGCACCGGGCCGGTGCATGCAGCGTTCCACTTCGCCCACAAAGATGACGTGGTCGCCCTCGTCATAGCGGCTGCGGTTGAAGCACTCAAAGGTGGCCACCGCGCCCTCCAGCAGGGGTGCGCCGCCTGTGCCGGATGTGAACGCCACGCCGGCAAAGCGGTCGCGGCCGCGGGCGGAAAACTGCATGGCCAGCTCCTGCTGGTCGGCGCTGAGGATGTTGACGGCGTAGTGCGAGCCGGTGCTGAATGCCGCCATGGAGCCGGCCGAACGCGCCAGACTCCACAGCACCAGGGGTGGAGTCAGTGATACCGAGTTGAAGGAGTTGGCGGTCAGGCCGACCAACTTGCCGTGTGCATCCCGCGCGGTGACCACGGTCACGCCGGTGGCAAACATGCCCAGTGCTTCGCGGAATTCGGTCGGGGAGAAATTGGGGGGGAGAGCCTGTTTCGGGCTGGCGGTCAAAGGCATGGCTCTGAATTTAACCGAATCGATGCCGCCCTGCAGTCGCGGCACCGACAACCCTGCGCCTTCACAGGGGCGTCCTACAATGGGTGCATGTCGTTGAGAACCGTTTTTTTTGCACTGTTTGCTACATTTAGCATAGCTTCCCACGCAATCCCCATGCGGTCTTGTGCCGATTATTCGGCAAAAATCCCGAACGTCAAACCGGTTCTGTGCGAAGCCGCGCAGCTGCAGGACATGCAGGCCCGCTCGGTGCTGGGCCGTCCCATCTGGGGGCGTGACATTCGCGCGGACGATGCGCAATTGCGGGTGCTGGTACTGGGTGGCATCCATGGCGACGAGATGTCGTCCAGTTCGCTGGTGTTCCACTGGATTGCGCTGGCGCAAGCGCAACCGGTCGATATGCCGATGGCCATCCACTGGCGCTTCATTCCCGCCCTCAATCCGGATGGCATGTTCGCCAAGCCGGCCCGGCGGGTCAACGCCCGTGGGGTGGACCTGAACCGCAACTTCCCCACACCGAATTGGGCACGGGATGCGCGCGTGTACTGGGAGTCCCGCACCCGGCGTGACCCGCGCCGCTGGCCTGGCAACAAACCATTGTCCGAACCGGAGTCGCGCTTCCTGCTGGAGCAGATGGACAGTTTCAAGCCCAATCTCATCGTCAGTGTGCACGCACCCTATGGCGTGCTGGACTTTGATGGTCCATCGGTTCCGCCGAATCGGCTGGGGCGCCTGTACCTGGACCAGGTGGGGATATTCCCCGGATCGCTGGGCAACTACGGCGGCATTCACAAAGGCGTTCCGGTGGTCACCATCGAACTGCCCAGTGCGTCCCGTACGCCCCAGGATGCAGAGATACGCAAGATGTGGCTCGACTTGCTGCGCTGGACATCGGACCGCCTGGGACCCGGCATTGCGACCGCGTCAGGCGACTTACCCAAGTAGCTCTGAAGGGCTTGGGGCTACGGCGAAGCCTGTGTTAGCTTCGCCGCATGCAGCAAGTCGAAGTGGCCATTGTCGGTGCGGGATTTGGTGGCCTGTGCGCCGCCATCCGTTTGCGGGAGAGTGGTGTCCAGTCGCTGGTGATTCTGGAGCGCAGCGGCGAGGTGGGAGGCACCTGGCGAGACAACGTCTACCCGGGCTGTGCCTGCGATGTGCCCTCGCACATGTATTCCTTCTCGTTTGCGCCCAATGCGCAATGGACGCGACCCTATCCCCAGCAGCAGGAGATCCAGGATTACATCCTGCGCGTCACCGAACAGTACGCGCTGCGGCCCCTGATCCGTTTCAACAGCGACGTGCAGGCGCTGCACTGGTTGGCCGACCAAGCCTGCTGGCGCGTCGAGTTGCAGGGGCAGGAGCCGCTGCTGGCTCGCCACGTGATCCTGGCCACCGGCCCGTTGAACAAGCCTGCCATTCCAGATATTCCTGGCATGGGCAGCTTTGCCGGGGAGTCGTTTCACTCCGGCTACTGGCGCCACGATGTCGATCTGAAGGGCAAACGCATCGCCGTGGTCGGCACGGGTGCCAGCGCCATCCAGTTCGTTCCGGAGATTGCGCCAGATGCCGCGCAGGTCGATGTGTTCCAGCGCACGCCGGCTTGGGTGGTTCCACGCTTTGACAATCCCTATGGCGCCCTGCGGCGCTGGGCCTATCGGTGGGTGCCGGGTCTGCAACGCCTGAGCCGCTGGCGGGTGTACTGGTTCAACGAGTGGATCGGCATGGGCTTCATGGGATCAAAACGCATGCAGGCCATGCTCCGACGGCTGGCCGGCGTTCACCTGCGCAGGCAGGTGGCCGACCCCGCCATGCGCCAGGCTCTGACGCCGGATTTCAACCCCGGTTGCAAGCGGCTGTTGATCTCCAACACCTGGTTTCCCACGCTGCAGCGCCCCAATGTGCGTCTGGTGACGCAGGCGGTGGCCGGCATTGCGCCCAACGGCGTGGTCGGTGCCGATGGCACGGTGTACCCCTGCGACGTGATCATCTGGGGCACCGGTTTCAAAGCCACGGAGTTTGTGGCCCCCATACGCGTCTATGGTGAAGGCGGGGCGGGCGATGTGGCAGCCCC
>JAVBYK010000012.1 GCA_030824095.1 bacterium | reverse complement strand
TCGGAGTTTTCGCCGTACTGGCTCTTCTCCAGGGCGGCGCGCACCGCCAGCGTATCGGGGTGCAGGCCCTCGGGCAAGGTCTTGGGTGTGGTCATGGCGAAATCCCGCAATCAGTCGGCGGCAGGATTGGGCAATGCCAGCCGGGAGGTGTCCTCCTGATTTTCTTCACCGCCCACGCGGCTTTCATTCAAGCGGCTGATGTCGTCCGAGGTGATGTCACCGGTGACATAGACACCGTCAAAGCACGACGCATCAAAACCGGCGATCTTCGCGTTCAGCGAGCCGATCGCCTTCTTCATGCCGTCCACGTCCTGGTAAATCAGCGCGTCGCAACCAATGATCTGGCGAATCTCTTCCACGGAACGGTTGTGCGCCACCAGCTCGCTGCTGGTGGGCATGTCGATGCCGTAGACATTGGGATAACGCACGGGTGGTGCGGCGCTGGCCAGGTAGACCTTGCGGGCGCCGGCGTCGCGTGCCATCTGCACGATTTCCTTGGACGTTGTGCCACGCACGATGGAGTCATCCACCAGTAACACATTGCGGCCCTTGAACTCGCTGGCAATCACATTGAGCTTCTGGCGCACGGACTTCTTGCGCACCGACTGGCCCGGCATGATGAAGGTGCGACCGACATAGCGGTTCTTCACAAAGCCTTCACGGTAGGGCAGGCCCAGCAATTGCGCCAGTTGCGCCGCGCTGGGGCGGCTGGATTCGGGGATGGGGATGACCACATCGATCTCATTGGGCGGCACGGTGGAGATCACGCGCTTGGCCAGCGACTCACCCAGATTCAGACGCGCCTGGTAGACGGAGATGTTGTCCATCACCGAATCCGGCCGCGCCAGGTACACGAACTCAAAAATGCAGGGGTGCAGTTGCGGCGCGTCGGCGCACTGCTGCGCGTAGACCTTGCCCTGCAAGTCAATGAAGACCGCTTCGCCCGGATCGATATTGCGCTCGAACTGGTGGCTGGTGCCTTCCAGCGCCACGGACTCACTCGCCAGCATGCGCGTGCCATCCGCACCAACTCCCATGCACAGGGGGCGGATACCGAAGGGATCGCGGAAGGCCAGCAGACCATGACCAGCGATGTGGCAGATCACCGCATAGGAGCCTTTGATGCGACGGTGCACGCGCGCCACGGCGGCAAACACATCCTGCGGCTGCAAGGGCAGTCCACGGGTGGACACTTCGATCTCGTGCGCCAGCACGTTGAGCAACACTTCGGAGTCGCTCTCGGTGTTGATGTGGCGGTGGTCGGTGTTGAACAGCTCGGCCTTCAGCGCATGCGCGTTGGTCAGGTTGCCGTTGTGCACCAGCACGATGCCAAAGGGCGCATTCACGTAGAAGGGCTGCGCCTCTTCCTCGCTGAAGGCATTGCCGGCCGTGGGGTAGCGCACCTGGCCCAGGCCGCAGTTGCCCGGCAGCGAGCGCATGTTGCGGGTGCGAAACACGTCGCGCACCATGCCCTTGGCCTTGTGCATGAAGAACTTGCGTTCCTGCTGCGTGACGATGCCGGCGGCATCCTGGCCGCGATGCTGCAAGAGCAGCAAAGCGTCATAGATCAGTTGATTGACGGGTGCGTTACTGACAACACCAACGATTCCGCACATAGATTGTTCTCACTTCATCAAGGTAAGTATTTTCCAAATTCTTCCGGCAGCACGGGCTTCAACCCCTGCAACACCACGGTGCTCACCTGGGCGCCAGTGGACTCCTGCCACCACCCGCCCTTGACCAGGGGCGTCATGCCGACGACCACCGTCAGCACCAGCAGGATGACCACACCCCGCACCAGGCCAAACGCGGCCCCCAGCACCCGGTCCACCGGGCGCAACCCCACGGCAGCCACCAGCTTGCGGATCACAAAGGCCAACAGGCCACCCGCAAACAGGCTCAACACAAACACCAGCACAAACCCGACGGCATAGCGCACGACCTCGGTCGCACCCGTCAGCGGCAGCCACTGTGCGGCAGTCGGGGCGAACCACTGGGCCAGCACAAAGGCCGCAATCCAGTTCAGCACCGACAGGATTTCGTACACCAGGCCGCGCCACAGGCCCACCACCAGCGAGATGCACAGCACGGCCACAAATATCCAGTCCAGCGTGGGCATGGCGATGCCGGACTCCTAGAGCTCCAGAATGGCAGCGGGCAAGTCCAGCTTACGGATTTTTTCGGCCACCTTGTCGGCCTCAGCCTTGGATTCAAACGGTCCCACCCGCACCCGGATGCGCTTGCCTTCCTTGGGCTGCACCACCTGGGTGTAGGTCTTGAGTCCGGCCTTCTCCAGCTTGACGCGGGCTTCATGCGCCTTGGCCACATCCGAATAGGCACCGATCTGCACCACAAAGCGGCTACTGGCTGCAGCAGCGGTAGCACTAGCTGTAGCGGGCTTTTCTTCCGTCTTGCCTTCCAGCAGTGCGCGGGCCTTGGCGCCGTCATCGGCGCGGGGGGCCGGCTTTTCGGCCGGTTTGTCGGCGGGTTTTTCAACCGGCTTGGTTTCGGGTTTGGCTTCCGCCTTGGCGGCCGGCTTGGCCGCAGTCACCGGCGCAGGGCCTGCGACGGA
>JAVBYK010000086.1 GCA_030824095.1 bacterium | reverse complement strand
CATTCAGGATAGGCTGCTGTCGGCACCTCGCGATTGCTGACCTCCACAACCATGCCATCGGTCTGCCAGCGGATGGATGCCACATCCGGGTTGATGCGCAGTTCGTCCTCCAGCAAGCCCTTCACACGCTCGATCTGGCTATGCGAAGAGAGCTGGGTCAGGTTGGGGATCAGGAAATGGCTGAGTTCGCGCATCTCGCGCGCACTGCGCGCACTGATGTCTGCACTGGTCGTATCAATCAGCAGGCTGTAGCGCACCCCCGAAAAGGGCAGGATCAGCAACAGAATGGGAAGGTACAGTCGACCGAAAATCCCGAAAGTCTGCCAGTAGTGGAAGGCCCGTTTGATCGCCGTCATGCTGGCAAACGGTCAGCGGAGGGACGCGGATAGGACTGTCGATCCTGCTGAAACACCATTGCGCCACCGCCACTGCATAACCAATCCACATTCGCCTCCTTCAAGTGAAGCACGGACTTTAATGCACCGGCAGTCGGTTTCTCTCGAACTTTCTCAGAGGCCCTGTGGATGTGTCGTGTTACCCGCCAGTAAGTCGTCCAAACGCCGGCACGCTTTGGCGTGCGGCGTCATACAAGGCCAGATATTGGCCGGCGGCGGCCTGCCAGGAAAAGTCCTGGGCCATGCCCCGCAGCATCAATTGCCGCCACTGTGCCGGCTGGCGATAGGCTTGCACTGCCCGTGCAATGGCGTCTGCCAAAGCCGGCGCGGTGGCCGGACCAAACTGGAAGCCGGTCGCAGTGTCAGTCTCCAGAGACTGGGGTGTGGCGTCCACCACGGTGTCGGCCAGTCCACCCACGCAGCGCACCACGGGCACCGTGCCATAGCACAGGGCATACAACTGGGTCAGGCCACAGGGCTCAAAGCGCGAGGGCACCAACATGGCATCTGCCCCTGCCATCATGCGGTGTGCCAGCGGTTCGTCGTAGCGCAAGCGCACCGCCACCCGCCCGGGGTAACGCTGTGCGGCAGCGGTGAAAGCGGCTTCCAGATCGGGGTCCCCATTGCCCTGCACCGCCAATTGGAAACTGCCGTCAGCTGTGCCCTGCAGAAGATCCGGCAAGGCTGCCAGCACCAGGTCCAGGCCTTTTTGCGACGTGAGCCGGCTCACCACGGCAAACAGCGGTGCCTTGGCATCCACCCGCAAGCCCATTTCCTGTTGCAAGGCGGTTTTGCACTGCGACTTGCCTTCCAGCGCCTTTGCCGAGTAGGTATGTGCAATTTGTGTGTCCTGGGCAGGATTCCACACAGCATGGTCCACGCCATTGAGAATGCCGCTCACCTGCCCACCCAGGGCGCGAATCACGCCGTCCAACCCGCAGCCAAATTCCTCGGTGGCAATCTCCCGTGCATAGGTCGGGCTGACCGTGGTCACGCGGTGCGCAAACTTGAGACCAGCCTTCATGAACGACAGCAGTCCATGGTATTCAAGTCCCTGTGAAACTTTCAACCGCGAGGACAGCCCCAGCAGGTGAAAGTCATCCATGGAAAACAAACCCTGGTAGGCCAGGTTGTGAATGGTGAACACAGTGGCAACGCCCCCGCCGGGGTGGCTGGCCACATAGGCGCAGGCCATAGCGGCATGCCAGTCGTGCACATGCAGAACATCGGGCGCCCAGCCCGGGTCCAGTTCACCAGCCGCCAGGTGTGCCGCCGCCCAGCCCAGCAGGGCAAAGCGCTGCAGGTTGTCTGGCCAATCCTTGCCATCCTGCGCCAGATACGGGTTGCCGGTGCGCCGGTACAGGTAGGGTGCATCAACGATATAGGCCTGCACGCCGTTATGCGCCATGCGCCCCAGGCGCAGGGTGACACGGCCCGCACCAAACATGGCACCCAGTTCACACACCGGTGCCAATTGCTCCATGCCGGCCAGGATGGCAGGCAGACCGGGCAAGATTAGCCGAACATCGGCACCACCGGCCACCAGGGCCTCGGGCAAGGCACCGACCACGTCGGCCAGGCCACCCGTCTTGACAAGGGGAAACACCTCAGCGGCCGCAAACAAGACCCTCATGCTGCCAGCTTCGCGAGCATGGCGGCCGTGACCAGGGTCACGCCATTGGGGCTGCGGTGAAAGCGTTGTGCATCCAGCTCGGCATCCTCGCCAATAACCATACCATCCGGGATGATGACACCCCGATCCAACACCACCCGGGTCAGGCGTGCGCCACGTCCGACTTCGGAGCTGGGCAGCAACACCGACCAGTTGACCGTTGAATAGGAATGCACCCGCACGCTGGAAAACAGCACGGAGCGAAACACCCGGCCCGACACGATGCAGCCGCCCGAAGCCAGCGACTCAATGGCCATGCCGCGCCGGTCATCCTGGTTGTGCACAAACTTGGACGGAGGCAACTGCGCCTGGTAGGTCCAGATGGGCCAGTGCGTGTCGTACAGATTGAGCAAAGGGTCGGTGGCCGTCAGGTCGATATTGGCATCCCAGTAGGCATCAATGGTCCCGACATCGCGCCAATAGGGCTCGCTCCCCTCTTTGGCGGCCGGCACACAACTCAGCGAAAACGGGTGGGCCACCACATCGCCATTACGCACCGCGCGGGGAATGATGTC
>JAVBYK010000013.1 GCA_030824095.1 bacterium | reverse complement strand
GCCCCCAAACTCCTGGGTCAAGGGCGCGACATGGCCAGTTTTGGACCGCTGACCGCGCTGAACCAGGCTCTGGATCTGGAATTTCTGTCAGCAACCCGGGTTGGCCCCGACTTGCGCGTTGTCGCCCGTGTGCCCGGTAGAGACGATTTTTGACCCTGGCGCTCGGGCACCGGCCTATTCCCTGCGAAAATAGTGGGATGTTTACTGGAATCATCACCGGCGTAGGCCGGATTGCAGCCGTTCATCCATTGGGCGACTCCCCTACCCACGGCAAGCGCCTTGCCATCTCTACCCCACCCGGCTATCTCGATGATGTCGGTATGGGCGACAGCATCGCCCTCAACGGCGCATGCATGACAGTCACAACCCTGGACGCGGTCGCAAACCAGTACACGGTCGACATCTCCGCTGAATCACTCAACAAGACGGCGGGGCTGGATTCCCCAGGCCCCATCAATCTGGAAAAAGCCCTGCGCGCCAACGACCGCCTGGGTGGGCACATGGTGTCAGGCCATGTGGACGGTATTGGCACCGTAACCCATTTCGCGCGGGTCAGTGAAAGCTGGGAGTTGCGCGTGCTGGCGCCCAAAGCACTGGCCAAATACCTGGCCTATAAGGGCTCCATCACCATCAATGGCGTCAGTCTGACCGTGAATCGCATCGAGGACCGGGCGGACGGGTGTGAGGTCAGCATCAATCTGATCCCCCACACCGTGGAGAATACGGCCCTGCACAGTTTGCAGACCGGTTCGCGGGTCAACCTGGAGATTGACCTGATTGCGCGCTACGTGGAGCGCATGCTCAGCAGCAGCACATCCTCCGCAGCCTGACGCCAGGCAGGCGTTGCCCCACTTTTTTCGAAATACCAAGGACGACCATGAAACGAGTAGATGATTTCCGCCTGAAATTCGGCAAGAAGGAACTGGTTCCTATCATGATAGGAGGCATGGGCGTCGACATCTCCACCGCCGAACTGGCACTCGAAGCCGCTCGTCTGGGTGGCATTGGTCACATCTCCGACGCGCTGGTTCACGATGTGTCGGACCGCCGCTTTGACACTGAATACGTCAAAGGCAAGACCAAGTTCTACAAGGCCAACATCAACAACTCGGACAAAAGCAGTGTCCAGTTCAACCTGGGCCAGCTGGCCGAAGCCACCAAGTTGCACGTGGGCAAGACCATGGAGGCCAAGTCTGGCAATGGCATGGTGTTCGTCAACGTCATGGAAAAGCTGACGATGAATTCGCCACGCGACACCCTGCAGGTGCGCCTCAACTCGGCACTGGATGCCGGCATCGACGGCATCACGCTGAGTGCCGGCCTGCACCTGGGCTCGTTTGCCCTGATGGCAGACCACCCCCGTTTCCGTGATGCCAAGCTGGGCATCATCGTGTCGTCGGTACGCGCGTTGCAGCTGTTCCTGCGCAAGACGGCCCGGCTGGACCGTTTGCCCGATTTCGTCGTGATCGAGGGCCCGTTGGCCGGCGGCCACCTCGGGTTTGGCCTGGACTGGGCCGACTACGATCTGGCGACCATCGTGACCGAAATCGCGGCCTACCTGAAGGCCGAGCAGCTCGACATCCCGCTGATCGCCGCTGGCGGCATCTTCACTGGCAGTGACGGTGTTTCCTTCCTTGAAAACGGCGCGTCGGCCATTCAGGTGGCAACCCGCTTCACCGTTGCCAACGAATGCGGCCTGCCCGGCAAGGCCAAGCAGGCGTATTTCAAGGCCAGCGAGGAAGACGTCGTGGTCAACACCATTTCGCCCACCGGCTATCCCATGCGCATGCTGCGCAATTCACCCGCCATCGGCACCGGCATCCGCCCCAACTGCGAGGCCTACGGTTACCTGCTCGATGGCAACGGCAACTGCTCCTACATCGACGCCTACAACCGCGAAATCTCGCTGCACCCGGATGGAAAGAACCTCTCGGTCAAGGACAAGACCTGCCTGTGCACCCAGATGCAAAACTACAACGTCTGGACCTGCGGCAGCAGCACCTACCGCCTGAAAGACACCACGCGCCAGCTGGCCGATGGCACTTACCAGACCCTGAGTGCCGAACACATCTTCAAGGACTACCAGTTCAGCGTGGACAACCAGATCCTGCTGCCCGCCTGAGACCCGACAAAACCATGACCACACCCACTCCCGTGCCTATTTCCCCGGTTGAAGACATCGTTGCCGACATGCGCGCCGGGCGCATCGTCATCCTGGTGGATGAAGAAGACCGCGAAAATGAAGGCGACCTGGTACTGGCCGCCGACCATGTGACGGCCGACGGCATCAATTTCATGGCCCGCTATGGCCGCGGCCTGATCTGCCTGACGCTGACCCGCGAGCGCTGCGAGCGCCTGCAATTGCCCCCCATGACCGCCCGCAATGGTGACAAGAAAGGTACGGCCTTCACCGTCTCCATTGAGGCCGCCGAGGGTGTCACCACCGGCATCTCCGCCGCCGACCGAGCCCGCACCGTGCAGGCCGCCGTCGCCAACAACGCCGTGCCGGAAGACCTGGTGCAACCCGGCCACATCTTCCCCCTGCAGGCGGTTGACGGCGGCGTGCTGATGCGCGCCGGCCACAC
>JAVBYK010000014.1 GCA_030824095.1 bacterium | reverse complement strand
ACTACTGGATGCCGATGGACCAGTACATTGGCGGCATCGAGCACGCCATCCTGCACCTGCTGTACGCACGCTTCTGGACCAAGGTCATGCGCGACCTGGGGCTGGTCAAGGTGGACGAGCCTTTCACCAAGCTGCTCACCCAGGGCATGGTGCTCAACCACATCTACTCGCGCCGCACCGAGAAGGGTGGCAAGGAGTATTTCTGGCCGGCGGACGTGGAGCACGTGTTTGACGAGGCGGGCAAAATCATTGGCGCCAAGCTGATCAAGGCGGTAGGTGACTTGCCCGTGGGCACGCCCATCGACTACGAGGGCGTGGGCACCATGTCCAAGTCCAAGAACAACGGCGTGGACCCGCAGGAGCTGATTGGCAAGTACGGCGCCGATACGGCCCGTCTCTACACCATGTTCACCGCGCCGCCCGAGGCCACGCTGGAGTGGAACGACGCCGCCGTGGAAGGCAGCTACCGCTTCCTGCGCCGCGTCTGGAACTTCGGCGTCAAGCTATCTGCTATGAATTTGGTAGCTGCTAACGACCATTTGGCGGGGGCCGGTGGTCTGAATGCCGTAGAGTTCTCGAAGGAAGCCAAGGTTCTGCGGCGCGAGATCCACAGCGTGCTCAAGCAGGTGGACTACGACTACCAGCGCATGCAATACAACACCGTGGTCTCCGGCGCCATGAAGATGATCAATGCGCTGGAAGACTTCAAGGCGTTGGACTCCGCAGGCGGTCTGGTCGCGGTGCTGGAAGGTTTCTCCATCCTGCTGCGCGCCCTGTACCCGGCCACCCCCCATATCGCACACGCCTTGTGGTGTGAACTGGGCTACGCCCAATCCGGTGGCGACCTGCTCGACGCCGCCTGGCCCGCCGTGGACCCGGCTGCGCTGGTGCAGGACGAGATTGAACTCATGCTGCAGGTCAATGGCAAACTGCGCGGCGCGGTGATGGTGCCATCGGGCGCGTCCAAGGACGAGATCGAGGCGATCACCCTGGCCAGCGAAAGCTTTGCACCGTTCGCCACCGGTGGCCCGATCAAACGCGTGATCGTGGTGCCCGGGCGCCTGGTCAACGTCGTGCTCTAGCCATGCAACGCCGGGCCCTTGTCACCGCCGTCGCTGCTGGCTGGGGCCTGTCGGCGTGCGGCTTCAAGCTGCGCAGCGCCCAGACCTTTGCCTTCCAGACCCTGGCGGTCACACCCGAGACCAATGGTCTGGTGGCCGCGGACCTGATCCGCTACTTCGGCAAGGCCGTGGTGCCGCTGGTGCCCACGCGGGGGACGGAGCCGCCGCAGGTCATCGTCGACATCCTGCAGGAGGTGCGCGAGAAAACCGTGGTGGGGGTCAACGCCTCGGGCCAGGTGCGCGAGTTCCAGCTGCGCATCCGCATCCGCTTTCGCATGCGCACGCCGGATGGCCGCGAGCTGATTGCGCCCACCGAGATCGCCCAGCAGCGCGACATCAGCTTCAACGAGTCCGCCGTGCTGGCCAAGGAGGCCGAAGAGGTGCTGCTGTTCCGCGACATGCAGGCCGATCTGCTCCAGCAGTTGCTGCGCCGCCTGGCCGCCATCAAGACGCTGGACGCCGGCTGATGCAACTCGGCATGGGCCAGTTGGCCAACCACCTGCAGCGCGGACTCAAGAGCCTGTACACCGTGCACGGCGACGAGCCCCTGTTGCAGCAGGAGGCGCTGGACGCCATCCGCGCTGCGGCCCGGCCCCAGGGCTACACCGAGCGCACTTCGCATACCGTGGCCGGTGCCCACTTTGACTGGAGTGAGGTGCTGGCCGCTGGCGGTTCGCTGAGTCTGTTTGCCGACAAGCAGATTGTTGAAATCCGCATCCCCTCGGGCAAGCCCGGCAAGGACGGCAGCGCCGCCCTGCAGCAGTTGGCCGAAATGTCGCAGGGCAACGATGCCACGCTGACCATCGTCCTGCTGCCGCGCCTGGACAAGATGACCAAATCCAGCGCCTGGTTTGCCGCGCTGGAAAGCTTTGGCATGACCCTGCAGGTCGATCCGGTGGAGCGCGCAGCGCTGCCGCAGTGGATTGCCCAGCGCCTGGCCGCCCAGGGCCAGCGCGTGGCCGCCGGCGAGGAAGGCCAGCGCACGCTGCAGTTCTTTGCCGACCGGGTCGAGGGCAACCTGCTGGCCGCGCACCAGGAAATCCAGAAGTTGGCGCTGTTGTTCCCCGCCGATGGCGCCGCTGGCGGCGTGTTGGGTTTTGAGCAGGTGGAGAGCGCCGTGCTGAACGTGGCGCGCTACGACGTGTTCAAGTTGAGCGAAGCCGTGCTGGCCGGCCAGGCCCTGCGCGTGCAGCGCATGCTCGACGGCCTGCAGGCCGAGGGCGAGGCCGAGGTGCTGGTGCACTACACGCTGGCCGAGGACATCCGGGCGCTCAAGCGCGTCAAGGACGCCATGGGCCAGGGCCGTCCGCTGCCCATGGCCCTGCGCGAGCAGCGTGTCTGGGGCGCCAAGGAGCGCCTGTTCGAGCGCGTGCTGCCCCGGTTGAGTGAATCCAAGCTGGCTGAACTGCTGCAATCCGCCCATCTGGTTGACGGCATTGTCAAAGGGCTGAAGCAACCGGACTGGCC
>JAVBYK010000015.1 GCA_030824095.1 bacterium | reverse complement strand
CGCGACTGCGCACTGGCAAAGCCCGCCTGGGTGAGCAGGGTGCGCACGGCGGCGGCCTGGTCGTAGCCATGCTCCAGCAGCAGCCAGCCGCCGCCGCGCAAGCGCGCTGGTGCCTGGCGGACGATGGTACGGATGTCGTCCAGCCCATCGGCCCCACTGGCCAATGCCGACAGGGGTTCATGGGTGAGCGCGGCCAGGTGGTGGTCAGCGGCAGCAATGTAGGGCGGGTTGGAGACGATGGCGTCAAACAGGCCCGGTACGCCGTCCAGCCAGCTGCCCTGTGTCCATGCCACGTCCAGCCTCAGGCGCTGGGCATTGGCGCGGGCCACGGCCAGGGCGTCGGTGCTGAAGTCCACGGCGCTGACCTGCAGGTCGGGCTGCGCATGTTTCAGTGCCAGTGCGATGGCGCCACTGCCGGTGCCCAGGTCCACCACCTGCCCGCCCGGCACGGGCGATAGCACTTCCAGCGCCCACTCCACCAGGGTTTCGGTGTCCGGCCGGGGCACCAGCACGCGGAAATCCACGGCGAGATCCAGGCCGTAGAACGCCTTGTGCCCGGTGATGTAGGCCAGCGGCTCGCCATGGGCGCGGCGGCGCACGCTGGCCTGCAGCGCGGCGTAGGCGGAGTCGGGCAGTGCGTCGGTGTCGTGCGCCAGCAGCCAGGCGCGCTCGTGCTCGGAACGCCCCAAGGCGTGCAGCACCAGCATGTGCGCATCCAGCCGGTCCAGACCCTGGGCCTGCGCCCACGCCAGTGCCTGGGCGATGGTGGCTGGTGATTGCGGGATGCCCATTTGCTATGAAATCAGTAGCTATTCAATAAGATTCTGCGAGGGCTAGAGGCCTAAAAGGCTCTAAACCATTCCCAGTTCCAGCGCAGCCAGCTGCTCGGCCGCCTCATACGCCTGCAAGGCCTGCACCACGTCGTCCAGGTCCCCTTCCATGATCTGCAGCAGCTTGTACAGCGTCAGGTTGATGCGGTGGTCGGTCAGGCGCCCCTGTGGGAAGTTGTAGGTGCGGATGCGGTCACTGCGGTCGCCGCTGCCGACCAGGCTCTTGCGCTCGGCGGCATCCTTGGCGGCGCGCTCGCTGCGCTCCTTTTCATGAATGCGGGCCGTCAGCACTTTCAGCGCCTGCGCCTTGTTGCTGTGCTGGCTGCGCCCATCCTGGCACTCAGCGACGATGCCGGTGGGAATGTGGGTGATGCGCACCGCCGAGTCCGTCTTGTTGATGTGCTGGCCGCCGGCGCCACTGGCGCGGTAGGTGTCGATGCGCAGGTCAGACGGGTTGATCTTGATGGCCTCTGCCTCGTCCTGTTCGGCCAGCACGGCAATCGTGCAGGCGCTGGTGTGGATGCGGCCCTGGGTCTCGGTGGCGGGCACGCGCTGCACGCGGTGGCCGCCGGATTCAAACTTCAGTGCGCCATAGGCGCCGGTGCCGTTGTGGAAGCCTTCCATGCGCACCACGACCTCCTTGTAGCCGCCCAGTTCGCTGGGGGACTCGCTGACGATTTCGGTCTTCCAGCCGCAGCGGTCGGCGTAGCGCGTGTACATGCGCAGCAGGTCGCCGGCAAACAGGGCCGACTCGTCGCCACCGGTGCCGGCCCGGATTTCGACAAACGCGGGGCGCGCGTCGTCTGGGTCCTTGGGCAGCAGCATGCGCTGCAGTTCGGTTTCCAGCTCCGCCAGTTCGGCGGTGGCGCTCTCGATTTCCTCTTCGGCCATCTCCGCCATGTCCGGGTCGCTCTTCATCTCCTGGGCGCCGGCCAGGTCGGCCTCGCGCTGCTGGTAGCGCGCCCAGCGGGTGGCCACGGCGGCCACATCGGTGTGCTCGCGCGAGAGCTTGAGGAACTGATCCATGTCCTTCATGATGTCCTCGCGGGACAGCAGGAACTCCAGCTCGGCCTGGCGGTCGGTGTAGCGGGCCAGTTGTTGACGGAAAAAGGCTTTCATAGGCGCGGACAGAGTGGACGGAAACGGGGAACGGAACACGGGCGGCGGACGGCCCGCACAGGAGGGGCGGCGAGCGCCGCTAACGACTGGTGTTGCGCAGGAAGAAGTGCGAGATGGCGTGGCTGGCTCGTTCGCGGGCCTGGGCGTCGCCCGCGTGCAACTCGGCCATGGCGCCGTGCAGCATTTTCTGGGTCAAACCCTTGGACAGGGCTTCCAGCACCGCGTCCACCGGCTCGCCCTTGGCCAGCAGCTTGCGGGCACGGGCCAGCTCGGCGGCGCGCCAGGCGTCGGCCTGGGCGTTGAGCTGCTGGATCAGCGGCACTGCACTGCGCTGGTCGATCCAGTGCATGAAGCTCTGCACGCCGGCATCCACAATGGCCTCGGCCTGGGCCACGGCGGCCTGGCGGCTGGCCTGGGCGGTCTGCACCACGGTGGCCAGATCGTCCACGGTGTACAGGTACACGTCTTCCAGCGATTTGACCTCGATTTCGATGTCGCGCGGCACAGCCAGATCGACCATGAACATGGGGCGGTGGCGGCGCTTCTTGACGGCGCGCTCCACGGCACCCAGGCCGATGATGGGCAGCGTGCTGGCGGTGCAGCTGATGACGGCGTCAAACTCGTGCAGCCGGTCGGGCACTTCGCCCAG
>JAVBYK010000229.1 GCA_030824095.1 bacterium | reverse complement strand
AGACTGGTTAAAGTCGCGGGGACACACTCCGACCTTCATCGAATTTCCCAAACACGACTAAAGTCCCGAATTGCCATGCTTACCGACAAAGAAATTGACACCCGCGGCCTGAACTGCCCCTTGCCCATTCTGAAGGCCAAGAAGGCGCTCGCCGAGATGCACACCGGCCAGACCCTGAAGGTAGTGGCCACCGATCCCGGCTCGGTGCGGGACTTTCAGGCCTTTGCCAAACAGACCGGCAACGAGCTGATCGACCAGCAGACCGTGAACGAGGAATTCGTCCACGTGCTGCGCAGGCGCTAGCCCAGACGGGCCAGCTGCTCGCGCATTTTGGTCAACGTGTCCGAGAAGTCGGCCACGCGCTTGCGCTCTTGCTCCAGCACGGCGGCTGGGGCCTTGGCGACAAAGGCCTCGTTGCCCAGCTTGGTGTTGGCCCTGGCGATCTGATCCTCCAGGCGCAGCACTTCCTTGGCCAGGCGAGCCTTCTCTGCGGCCACATCCACTTCCATGTACAGGCAGATGCGGGCCTCGCCAACCACGGCCACCGGGGCGGACTGGGCGGCAGCCTGCCAGGCCGCTTCGGTGTCAAACAGCTTCACTTCGCTGAGTTTGGCCAGTGCCTGCAAAACCGGCGCGCTGGCCTTCAGGAAGGCGGCTTCCTCCGCAGTCTGCGCCACCACAAACAGCGGCAGGCGCTGGGCAGGTGACACATTCATCTCGCCGCGCAGATTGCGGCAGGCATCCACCAGCAGTTTGAGCTTGGCGACATGGGCAATTGCCGCTTCGTCAATGCGCTCGGGTTGGCTTAAGGGATAGGCGGCGATGCTCACCGATGGGCCGGCACGACCCGCGACTGGTGCCACCTTTTGCCACAGCTCTTCGGTGATGAAGGGGGTGATGGGGTGGGCCAGGCGTAGCAGGGTTTCCAGTGTGCGGATCAGCGTGCGGCGGGTGGCGCGCTGCTGGGCCACATTGCCGGTCTGGATCTGCACCTTGGCAATTTCCAGATACCAGTCGCAGAACTCGTTCCAGGCAAAGTCGTAAATCGTGCTGGCCACGTTGTCCAGGCGGTAGTCGGCAAAGCCCTGGGCGACTTCGGCCTCGGCCTTTTGCAGCAGCGAGACGATCCAGCGGTCCGACGCGCTGAATTCCAGATAGCCACCCGTCTCGCAGGCCGCCGTAGCGTGTTCGTCCAGCCCGCAGTCGTTGCCTTCGCAGTTCATCAGCACAAAGCGCGTGGCGTTCCACAGCTTGTTGCAGAAGTTGCGGTAGCCCTCGCAGCGCTTGCTGTCAAAGTTGATGCTGCGACCCAGCGAGGCCAGCGATGCAAAGGTGAAGCGCAGCGCGTCGGCGCCAAAGGCGGGAATGCCTTCGGGGAATTCCTTCTCGGTGTTCTTGCGGACCTGGGGTGCGGTCTCGGGCTTGCGCAGACCTTCGGAACGCTTGGCGAGCAAGGGGCCGAGTTCGATGCCGTCAATCAGGTCCACCGGGTCCAGCACATTGCCCTCGGACTTGCTCATCTTCTTGCCCTGGGCGTCGCGCACCAGGCCGTGGATGTAGACATGCTTGAATGGCACGCGTCCGGTGAAGTGCGTGGTCATCATGATCATCCGGGCGACCCAGAAGAAGATGATGTCGTAGCCCGTAATCAGCACGGAGCTTGGCAGGTAGAGGTTGTAGTCGTCGGTCGGGGCATCGCCCGTGCCGTCATTGCCCCAACCCATGGTGCTGAATGGAACCAGCGCGGAGGAATACCAGGTGTCCAGCACGTCTTCGTCGCGCTTGAGCGCCTTGCCCGGTGCCTGGGCCTGCGCCTCGGCTTCATTGCGGGCCACATAGACCTTGCCGTCTTCGTCGTACCAGGCCGGAATCTGGTGACCCCACCACAGTTGGCGGCTGATGCACCAGTCGGTGATGTTGTTCATCCACTGGTTGTAGGTGTTGATCCAGTTCTCGGGCACAAAACGCACTTCGCCCGACTGCACCGCGTCAATGGCCTTCTGCGCAATGGATTTGCCGGTGGCATCCTGCGGGCTGACCTTGTTCATCGCCACGAACCACTGGTCGGTGAGCATGGGTTCGATGACCTGGCCGGTGCGGGCGCAACGCGGCACCATCAGCTTGTGCTTTTTTACTTCGACCAACAAGCCCAGCGCATCCAGGTCTTTGACGATCTGTTTGCGGGCGGCAAAGCGGTCCATGCCGACATAGGCGGCGGGTGCGTTGCTGTCGATCTTGGCGTCCAGCGTCAGTACGCAGATCATGGGCAGCTTGTGGCGTTGGCCTACTGCATAGTCGTTCTGGTCATGGGCGGGCGTGACCTTGACCACGCCGGTGCCGAAGGCCTTGTCCACATAATCGTCCGCAATCACGGGGATGGTGCGGTCGCACAGGGGCAGGGTGACCTGCTTGCCGATCAGGTGGGCATAGCGCTCGTCCTCAGGGTGGACCATGGCGGCCACGTCACCCAGCATGGTCTCGGGGCGGGTGGTGGCCACCACCAGGCCCTCCACCAGCTCGCCGTTAACCATCTGCGGTCCGTCAGCAAACGGGTAACGGATGTGCCACAGCGAGCCATCTTCCTCTTCGCTCTCCACTTC
>JAVBYK010000016.1 GCA_030824095.1 bacterium | reverse complement strand
GGGTGATTAGCTATTGAATTAATAGCTACTCACCAGCGGGCCGTGGCAAACCGCTCCACCAGAAAATCCAGCAAGGCCCGCACCGCGGGCGACAAATGCTTGCGCGAGGGATAGAGCGCATAGATGGCCATGTCCGGCGGCTTCCAGTCGGGCAGCACGGCGTGCAAACTGCCATCCTGCAGGTGCGGGTTGGCCAGGTAGGTTGGCTGCAACGCGATGCCGCCGCCCGCCAGCGCGGCGCGCAGCAAGGCCGTGGCCTCGTTGGCACTGAAGTGACTGGCCACGCTGACCTGGGCTTGTTCTTCGCCCCGATGGAGTTGCCACACGCTTTTGCCAAAGTTGGCGTAGCTCAGACAGCGGTGTGCGGCCAAGTCTGCCGGGGCTTGCGGCACACCCTGCTCGGCCAGATACGCCGGTGAGGCCACCAGCACCGAGGAGCAGGGTGCCAGCGCCCGCCCGATCAGCATCGGGTCCGGCTCGGCACTGATGCGGATGGCCAGGTCAATGCGTGCCTCCACCAGATTGAGCGCGCCTTCGCTGGCGTTCAGATCAAGCTTGAGCTGCGGGTGCAGCTTCAAGAAGTCCACCACTGCCGCCGCCAGCTGTGCATACGCCAGGGACATGCTGCAGGTGATGCGCAACTGCCCGCGTAACGCATCGCTGCGGCTGGCGGTTTCTTCCTCGACGTTCTCCATCAGCGCCAGCATCTGCTGGCTGCGGCGCAGGCAGCTCTCGCCCGCGTCGGTCAGCGTCACGCTGCGGGTGGTGCGCTGCAACAGGCGTGCGCCCAGCCACTGCTCCAGTTCACCCACGTAGCGCGTCACCATGGCGCGCGACATGTCCAGCTTGTCAGCCGTGGCGCTGAAGCTGGCGCTGTGGGCCACCTCCACAAACACCTGCATGGCGGTCAATCTGTCCATGATTTGCTCATTTTATGAAACAGTAATGCGCGAATTATCGGGTTTATCTGTGCGGATATTGAAACTAAAGTTCACCACATCGCTAACGAGCGTCCTCTTAAACAAACCCACAGGAGCTTTTCCATGATCCGCACTACCGTTATCGCCGCCTCCCTGGCCATTGCCTTCACCGCCCAAGCCGCCCAGCCGCTGACCGTCAGGGTCTACAACGCGGGTGCGGCCAGCTTCAACGTCAACTCCACGCTGGTTTACGGCGAGAAAGAAGCCATGGTGATCGATGCGGGCTTTACCCGTGCCGATGCCCTGCGCATTGCCGCCAATGTGCTCGACAGTGGCAAGCAGCTCACCACCATCTACGTGAGCCAGGCCGACCCCGACTACTACTTTGGCGTGGAGACCCTGAAAGAGGTCTTCCCCCAGGCTGACGTGGTCACCACGCCCGCCGTGTTGGAGAAACTGAACGCCAAGCTGGCAGGCAAGGTCGCGTTCTGGGGTCCCAAGATGGGTGCCAACGCACCGCGTAAACCGGTGGTGCCCCGTGCGCTGGAAGGCAACACCCTGACGCTGGAAGGCCAGACGATTGAGATCCGTGGCACCCAAGGCCCGCTGGCACACCGCCCCTATGCCTGGATTCCATCCATTAAGACCATCGCCGGCAACATCGGCGTATTTGGCAATATGCACGTGTGGACGGCGGACACGCAAACCCCGGCCCTGCGCGCCGCCTGGGTGGCGCAGCTGGACGAGATGGCTGCACTCCAGCCCGCCCTGGTGGTGCCCAGCCATATGTCGGCAGGCACAGCACTGGATGCCAGCACCATCCGCTTCACCAAGGACTATTTGCAGACCTTTGAGAAGAACCTGGCCGCCAACAAGACCAGTGCCGCGCTGATCGGCGCCATGAAGCAGTCCTACCCCCAGGTGACCGATGGTGCGATGTCGCTGGACATTGGTGCCAAGGTCAACACCGGCGAGATGAAGTGGTAAGGAGATAAGGCCATGCGCACCACCGTGACGTATTTGCTCGACCCCCTGTGCGGCTGGTGCTATGGCGCGTCGCCCGTGATCCAGCAACTGGGGCAACAAGCCAGCATCCAATTGGAGCTGGCGCCCACCGGCTTGTTTGCCGGCGGCGGACGCACCATGGATGCCGCGTTTGCGGACTATGCATGGTCGAACGACCAGCGCATTGCCAAGCTCACGGGGCAGCGCTTCACCGAGGCCTATCGCGGCCAGGTGCTGGGCCGCCTTGGCAGCCGATTTGACTCGATGCCCATCACGCTGGCACTCACCGCCGTGTCCTTGTCCGAGCCGCAGCGCGAGCTGGAAGCCCTCAAGGCTTTACAGGAAGCACGCTATGTGCAGGGGCAGGACACCTGCGATGGTTCGGTGGTAGAGGCGCTGTTGCGCGACCTGGGCCTGGCTGCTGCTGCGGATCGCTTGGCCGCCAACGATGCCGAGCTGCTGGCCGCCAACGCCGCGCGCATCCAGAAGGCGCGGGGTCTGATGCAGACCTTTGGCGCGCAGGGTGTGCCGGCCCTGGTGGTCCGTGATGACAAGGGGAGTCGGATGTTGAGCGGCAACGCGCTGTATGGCAAATTTGATAACCTGCTCAGTCAGATTGCTGTTGCTGCCTGAACACTGCAGTGGAACGTGTTGAGCTTGAAGAGAAGGAGCTTGTGATG
>JAVBYK010000119.1 GCA_030824095.1 bacterium | reverse complement strand
GTGCTGGCCACCCAGGTCGAAAAGCCCAGCCCGGACCAGCAGGACGCGATTCGCGCCCACGCGGTCAAGAGCGGGCTGACACTGTCGAACCTGGGGGTAACGGACGCACTGTGGCTGGACATAGTGTCCAGGCACCACGATGACGCCATCGACAAGGCGGACTTCCGGCAGGCGCCACCGGCCACCCGCCTGACCCGCATCCTCAAGGTGGTGGACCGCTACGCCGCCATGATCAGCCCGCGGATGTCGCGTGCCGGCCGCAGCGCCACGGAGTCGGCCCGCTCGATTCTGGCCAATGCCTCGGCCAAGACGGACGAAATCGGCCACGCTCTGGTGCGCGCCGTGGGCCTGTGCCCTCCGGGCACCTATGTGCGGCTGGACAACGACGAACTGGCCGTGGTGCTGCGCCACAGCGACCAGCACAACCACCCCTATGTGGCCATCATCGCCACGGCCAATGGCGAGCTGGTGCACACGCCGCGCCTGCACTGCACGGCCGAGCGCAGCCCGCGCATCCGCTCGGCGCTACCCGCCTCGGCGGTGCGTGCGCGGCTGAACCACTTTCACATTCTGCAGTTGGGTGCCTATGCGGCACAGCAGACAGCGCAATAAGCGCCGTTTCAGGCCTTTTTCTTGCCCAGCTTGGACTCGTTGCCCTTGACCAGGCGGCCGATGTTTTCGGCATGGCGCCAGATCAGGAACAGCGACATCACGGCGGTGGTCAGCACCACACTCTTGTCCATGGCCCACACCACCCCATCGCCCAGGATGTAGTACAGCGGGGCAAACAGTGCGGCAAGCAGCGATGCCAGCGACGAGTAGCGGAAGAAGGCCGCAATCAGCACCCAGGTCACCAGGGTTGCCACGCCCAGAATCCAGTTGATGGCCAACAGCACGCCCAGCGCGGTGGCCACGCCCTTGCCGCCCACAAAGTGGAAGAAGACTGGAAACAGATGCCCCAAAAAGGCCGCCAGCCCCACCATGGCCATGGTTCCATCGCCCAGGCCATAGGGTTGGCCGAACCACTTCACCAGCATCACCGGCAGCCAGCCCTTGAACGCGTCCAGCAGCAGGGTGATGATGGCCGCAGCTTTGCTGCCGGAGCGCAGCACGTTGGTGGCACCGGGGTTCTTGCTACCAAAAGTGCGTGGGTCGTTCAGGCCCATGGCGCGGCTGACGATGACAGCAAACGAGAGTGAGCCCACCAGGTACGCGGCAACGATGGCCAGCAGCGGGTAAAAAGCAACGATGGAATCCAAAACCAGTTCTCCTGAGATCAATCAGCCAACGCGCACTGTACCTGCTTTGCCGCGAGCAATTGCACGCACACCGCCGGGTCAATGCCCACCAAATAGCCGCGCCGCCCGCCATTGATCAGGATCTTGGGCAGGCTGAGGATGCTCTCCTCGATATAGACCGGCATCGCCCGGCGCGTGCCAAAGGGCGAAGTGCCGCCCACCAAATAACCGCTGTGCCGGTTGGCCACCTCGGGCGCGCAGGGCTCCACCGATTTGGCGCCAATCTGGCGCGCCAGGTTCTTGGTGGACACCTTGCGGTTGCCATGCATCAGCACCAGAAGCGGCTTGGCGTCCTGGTCCTGCATCACCAGCGTCTTGACGACGGTGAACGGGTCATAGCCCAGCACCTGCGCGCTGTGCTGCGCGCCGCCATGCTCCAGGTATTCGTAGGGGTGCTCGGTGAATGCCACCTTGTTCGCCTTGAGCATCTGGGTGGCGGGGGTCTCGGAAACGTGTTCTTTTTTGGCCATGGCCGTATTTTCCATTGCGGCGAATCCACTACCGGATGGTGGCCCACACCACCTTGAACCCATAGTTCGCCATCACATAGTCGGACATCGGCGTGCCCTCCAGGGCCTTGCCGCTCTCGTCCCGGATCACGAAGCGGTAGGCAATGCTGCCCATGCGCTGCTTCCAGAAACCATCCCCGCCGTTGACGTCTTCCACGGACTTGGGCAAGGCCCGATCTGCCGGCAGACGCCACGCCAAAGCGGTCTTGCAGTCCGGAAACTCCAGCGTGAAGGTTCGGCCCTTCACCGTGAAGCGATGCGCCGCCGGATGCGGGCCGTCTTTCCAGACGGCGGTGGGATTGCTTCCGCGTGTGCTGAAGCGGCACTCCTCGCTCAAGCCCGCATAGTGGCAACTCTGGCTGCCACGCACGTCCATCCGCTGGTGGTCGGCAGTCTCCAGAATCAGATGGAATTGCAGATCGACATCTTTTTCAGGCGGCACCACGTGTTTCAACTGCGCATTGCAATCCGCCAGCGCAGCACTGGCCGCAAGCCCGGTGCACCCGGCCAGCCAGCAGGAAGCGGCCAACACCATGGCCAGAGACGCTGCGTGCATAGCCCTAGCAGCCCTTGCAACCGGAAGAGCTGTCTTTCTGGTAGCGCACCAGAATCTGCTTGACGACCTTCAATGGGAAATTGCGAATCACCGCCGGCAGCCAGCCCGCAGTGGAAATCGAAAACCCGGCAGCCCACCGCGTGTAGGGCCGAAGCCAGCGGGTCTTTGCGTGAAATTGCTGTTGCTCGGGCGTCATGGGCACTCCAATGCGGGTTTGCGCGCGCATCCGGGTGGTGCAGCGACAGCC
>JAVBYK010000230.1 GCA_030824095.1 bacterium | reverse complement strand
GAACCCCGCTTCTGGCAGGCGTGGAACAACTGGCACGACAGCGTGTAGTTGTTGTCCATCATGTACTTGCCGTCCTGCTCCATGGTGTCGCTGCAGGCGCCTTCATGGAAGATGGCTTCGACCTGGCCATACGAGCCGCTGGCGAATGCGTCGTAGAAGGTGCCTGCGTCCACGTAATCGGAGATCTGCAGGGCGGCCAGGTTGCGGAACTTGTCGCCTTGCGTGAGGTCATCGACGGCGATGATGTCGTCAATGCCGCGGGCATTGAGCCCCTTGATGATGTTGCTGCCAATAAAGCCGGCGGCGCCGGTCACAACGATGCGGGTCATGGATGTCCTCGGATTAGGGCTTAGCAAACAGTTCGTCGTAGCTGACAGTGGCGGTACCAAACTTGCCGACGACGATGCCACCGGCCTGGTTGGCAATCGGCACGGCGTCGCGCAGGCTGGTGCCGGCCGCCACCAGGGCTGCCAGGGTGGCAATCACCGTATCGCCGGCGCCGGTCACATCAAACACTTCACGGGCCTGGGCGCTGACGTGCAGCTCACCAGTCGCGTCGAACAGGGTCATGCCCTCTTCGCTGCGGGTCAGCAGCACGGCGTCCAGGTCCAGGTGCGTGCGCAGATTGCGGACCTTGGTGCGCAGGTCGTCTTCACTGCTCCACGCGCCAATCACCTGTTGCAGTTCGGCCCGGTTCGGGGTGATGACGCTGGCGTGCCGGTAGCGGTCATAGTCGTGCCCCTTGGGGTCCACCAGAATCGGCTTGCCGGCCGCGCGGGCCCGGGCAATCATGTCGGTGATATGGCCCAGGCCGCCCTTGCCGTAGTCGGAAAACAGCACGGCGCCGTGCTGCGGCAACAGGTTCTCGAAGGCGGCGGTCTGCGAAGCCAGCAACTCGTTCTTGGGCGTGTTTTCAAAGTCCAGGCGCAGCAGTTGTTGCTGGCGGCCGATGACACGCAGCTTGACCGTGGTCTTGAGTTCGGCGTCACGGCCAAAGTGGGGCTGGATGCCGGTCTTGGCGACCAGGGCTTCGAGCTTGTGGCTGGCCTCGTCATCGCCCACCACGGTCAGCAGGGACGCCTGGGCACCGAGTGTGACCACGTTGTAGGCCACGTTGGCGGCACCGCCATTGCGCTCTTCCTCGCGCGTGATGCGCACCACGGGCACGGGTGCCTCGGGCGAGATGCGGTCGACCGCGCCGTACCAGTAGCGGTCCAGCATGACGTCGCCCACCACCAGCACCTGGGCGCGGGCCATTTGTTCTTTGGTAATAGTCATAGTTCTTCTACACGGCGGGCGGGGTAGCTGTCCCAAGCCTGGCAGCCGGGGCATTGCCAGAAATGCTGCTTGGCCTCAAAGCCGCAGGCGGCGCAGCGGTAGCGGGTCAGCGGTTTCACGGCATGGTCCAGCGCGCGCTGCACTTGGGGATGGAATTGTTCGTGCTCCAGCTTTTCGCCAGCGATCCATTTGGCTGCGGCAACCAGGGAGGGTTCGTTTTCCAGGTGGCGCGCATACCATTCGCGCGCCGTGGCCGAGGGTGCGCCACTCGCAGCTTCCAGCGTGACGATGGCATCCAGCACATCCAGAGATGGTGCCTGGGCGTAGACCGCCTTCAGGCGGTCCAGTGCGCGCGGTACCTGTCCTCCAGCGACGGCAAAGCGGGCGAGCAGGGGTGCCATCAGGGCAATGGCGGTGGGTGCAGCCACCAGGGCTTGAACCAGGGTTTCGTAGGCCAGCACCGGGTTGTTCAGGCGGTTGTGCAGCAAGGCCATGTCCATGCGCGGGCGTGGCGCATCCGGGGCAATCTGCGTGGCTTGGGTGAGGTAGGTTTGGGCCTGCGTCAGATCGTCGGCTGCGGCACAGGTGGCGGCCTGTTCGCACAGGTAGTGGGCCAGACGCCCCTTGAAGCTGCCCTGCCCGGCGGACTCCAGCTTCTGTGCAATCTGCGCGGCGTGTTCCCAATCGCGCGAGCGTTCGTAGTTGGCCAACAGGGCCAGGCGCGCAGAGCCTTCAAACCGCGTGCCTTCCAGTTTGAGCAGGGCCTCTTCGGCACGGTCCAGCAGGCCGGCCTTCAGGTAGTCCAGCGCTAAAGCGTGCTGGGCGCGGTAGCGGTCGTCCTGAACCAGATCGCCGCGTGACAGCAGGTGCTGGTGCACGCGCACGGCGCGCTCGTATTCACCACGGCGGCGAAACAGGTTACCCAGCGCGAAATGCAGTTCGGATGTGTCCGGGTCGTTCTGCACCGCTTCGATGAAGGCATCAATGGCTTGGTCCTGCTGCTCGTTGAGCAGAAAATTCAGGCCTTTGAAATACGCTTTGGGTGCCTGGCGGTTCTCCATGCGCAACTGGCGCACATCGAATCGGGAAGCCATCCAGCCCAGTACAAAGGCCACTGGCAGTGCCAGCAGGATCAGGCTGAGGTCAAATTCCATAGGGCGGCTGCGAGGGGGGTGGTGGGGGCGATGCGGGCTTTTCGGCGGTAACCGCTGCGTCGTGCGTGCGCCGTGCCAGTGCGGCAGCGCGGCGGTGGCGCCACCAACGCGGCACCATGCCCAGCACGCCAATGACCAGGCCCAATGCAAAGGCGATCAATACCACCAGGACCAGCGG
>JAVBYK010000255.1 GCA_030824095.1 bacterium | reverse complement strand
AGACGGTCCGTCATGCGTTGTGCGTGTGACTGCAGTGGTTGCTCAGCGCGCAGGTAGTGCACGCCGGGCGCGCCGTCACGCACCGTGACGCGAACCACGCCAAAGGTCAGGGGGCGGTATTGGGGGTTGCTCATGCTGGTCTCTTCGGGTCGTTGTTTTGGTGAAACAGTGCAGCGGCTTTTTCAGCTCTTTTGCACTTTGGCGGCGCGGCCTTCCAGGAAGGCGCGCACCCGCTCCTTGGCCTCGGGGGCGGCTTGGGCAATCGCGGCCATCATGGCCTCGGTCATGAAGCCCTGGTCGGCCGGCTGGTCGGCAATGCGCGGCAGCACATGGGTCAGTGCGTAGTTGGTCATGGGCGCATTGGTGGCAATGCGGGTCGCCAGTTCCAGTGCCTTGTCCAGCGCCGTTCCCTGGGGCACCAGGTATTGCGCCAGTCCGATGCGCTCTCCATCGACGGCGTTGTAGACGCGACCGGTCAGCATCATGTCGGTCATGCGCGCCACGCCGATCAGGCGGGGAATGCGCACGGCACCACCGCCGCCGACAAAGATGCCGCGCGTTCCCTCGGGAAGTGCATAGAACGTGGTGTCGTCGGCCACGCGGATGTGGCAGGCACTGGCCAGCTCCAGACCGCCGCCGACCACGGCGCCGTGCAGTGCGGCAATCACCGGCACCGGGCCGTATTGCACACACTCCAGCGCGGCATGCCACATGCGGGAATGGAACACGCCCTGGCCGGCATCGCGCTCCTGCAGTTCGCTCAAGTCGAGCCCGGCGCAGAAGTGTTCGCCCTCGCCATCGATCACCGCAGCGCGCACGCTGGACGGCATTTTTTCGAACAGATCCCGCAGCGCGAGGATCAGTCCGTCATTGAGCGCATTGCGCTTGGCGCCGCGTGTCAGCCGGATCAGGGCCACGTCCTGCTGGTCGCCGCGAAGTTCGAAATGGATGTGCTTTTTGCTCATGGTGGGTTTCCTCTTGGGCGAATTTTAGTTATTTTTTATAACTAAATGCAAGCGCAAATGCACACCACGGGATAAGTGTTTTCCCTAATCCGTGTAACTCCATCACCATCGGAGTCGAAGCCGAATCAGGCGCACTGCGCGGTCCTGTGCCTCTCAAAAATAGGGGGGATCCGGTGAAGGTCTACACTCAGGGACTGCACAACCCCAAAGGAGTAAGCCGTGTTTACCAACAATCCTTTTGAAGCCATCACCAAGAACATGATGGATGCCGCCGGAAAGCTGTCATCCGACGAAGCGCAGGGAACCGCCAAGCAGATGATGGACAGCCTGCGCGCATGGGGAGATCTGGTTCAGACCCAAGCCCAGTCCGTTCAGGCCGCCAGCATGGAAACGGCCGAAGACTTCAAGGCTGTACGGGACCCGATGGCTGCGGTGGAAGCATTCAAGGCCAGCGTCCAGCGGGCCATTGCACTGAATGCCAAACATTTGCAGGAAACCACGGCGCTCAGCATCGAGCAATTCAATGCCGGCGTGGACCTGCTGCAGGAGCGCCACCCGGCGCCCGACGCGTTCGCACCGGTTGCCCACGGCATGAAACTGGCGGCGGCGGCCGTGGAGAGTGGCTTGCTAGCCGCGTTGAACACGGGCGTCGAGGCCAGCGGAACAAAGCCCGCTGCCAAGAAGTCCCGCGCGCGCTGAGAGAAACAGCGTTCGCTACTCGACGGTCACGCTCTTGGCCAGGTTGCGTGGCTTGTCAACATCCGTTCCGCGCGCGCAGGCCGTGTGATACGCCAGCAGCTGCAGTGGCACCACATGCAGCAGGGGTGAGAGTTCCCCATAGTGCTCGGGCATGCGGATCACATGCATGCCGTCGCCGCTCTCAATCCGGGTATCGGCGTCCGCCAGCACATACAGCACACCACCGCGGGCACGCACCTCGTGCAGGTTGCTCTTGAGCTTTTCCAGCAGCGCATCGTTGGGTGCAACCGTCACCACCGGCATCTCACTCGTCACCAGCGCCAGCGGTCCGTGCTTGAGTTCACCAGCCGGGTAGGCTTCGGCGTGGATGTAGGTGATCTCCTTGAGCTTGAGCGCCCCCTCCATGGCGATCGGGTAGTGCAGGCCGCGCCCCAGGAAAAGCGCGTTCTCCTTGCGGGCAAAGTCTTCTGCCCAGCTGATGATTTGCGGCTCCAGCGCCAGCACCGCTTGCAAGGCTGCCGGCAAGTGCCGCATGGCTTTCAGGTGACGCTGCTCTTCCACCTCGGGCAAACGCCCCTTGGCCTGGGCCAGGGCCAGCGTCAGCAGGAAGAGTCCCGCCAGCTGGGTGGTAAAGGCTTTGGTGGACGCCACGCCGATCTCCACCCCCGCCCGGGTCACATAGGCCAGGCTGCATTCGCGCACCATGGCGCTGGTTGCCACATTGCAAATGGTCAATGTGTGGCGCATGCCCAGACTCTGGGCGTGGCGCAGTGCGGCCAGGGTGTCGGCCGTCTCGCCAGACTGGGTGATCGTCACTACCAGCGTATTCGGATTGGGAACGGACTCCCGGTAGCGGTATTCACTGGCCACCTCGACCTGGGTGGGTATCTTGGCAATGCTCTCCAGCCAGTATTTCGCGGTGCAGCCGCTGTAGTAGCTGGTGCCACA
>JAVBYK010000017.1 GCA_030824095.1 bacterium | reverse complement strand
AAGCCGTCGGTGCCCAGCACCTTGTAGGTGCGGCCCTTGGGGATGAAGGGGCGGATCTGCTCGGCATAGGCCTTCATGTAGTCGGTGGACGCCACGACCGGACCGGTGTGCTTCTCCAGTTGCTGGCCGACAAACGACACGCGCTGCTCACCCGTGGGGTGCAGCAGGTTGAAGCGTTCGCAGTCCTGGCCTTCACGGGTGAGTTCGTTGAAGCTCGGGCAGCTCCACACGTTGGCGGCCACGCCCCAATCCTTCTCCAGCAGTTCCTGCGCCGCAATGCTCTCGCGCAGGATGGTGCCCGAGCCCAGCAACTGCACGCGCGGGGTCAGCTTGGGCCCTTCCTTGCACAGGTACATGCCCTTGATGATCTGCTCTTCGGTGCCGGCGGTGAGGCCCGGCATGGGGTAGTTTTCGTTCAGCAGCGTGATGTAGTAGAAAACATTGTCCTGCTTCTCCACCATGCGCTTCAAACCGTGGTGCAGGATCACGCCGACTTCGTGCGCGAAGGTCGGATCGTAGGAAATGCAGTTGGGAATGGTGCCGGCCATGATGTGGCTGTGGCCATCTTCGTGCTGCAGGCCTTCGCCGTTCAGCGTGGTGCGTCCGGAGGTGCCGCCCAGCAGGAAGCCGCGTGCCTGCATGTCACCCGCTGCCCAGGCCAGATCGCCAATGCGCTGGAAGCCGAACATCGAGTAATACACATAGAACGGCACCATGATGCGGTTGCTGGTGCTGTAGCTGGTAGCTGCGGCAATCCAGCTGCTCATGCCGCCGGCCTCGTTGATGCCCTCTTGCAGGATCTGGCCGGCCTTGTCTTCGCGGTAGTACATGACCTGGTCCTTGTCGACCGGGGTGTAGTTCTGACCTGCGGGGTTGTAGATACCGACCTGGCGGAACAGGCCTTCCATGCCGAAGGTGCGGGCCTCATCCACCAGGATGGGCACCACGCGGGGGCCCAGGGCCTGGTCGCGCAGCAGCTGCGTCAGGAAGCGCACATAGGCTTGCGTCGTGGAAATTTCACGGCCTTCGGCGGTGGGCTCGATCACCGACTTGAAGGTTTCCAGCGATGGCACCGTGAAGCTCTCATCCGACTTGACACGGCGGTGCGGCAGGTAGCCACCCAGTGCCTTGCGGCGCTCGTGCAGGTAGCGCATTTCGGGCGTGTCGTCGGCGGGCTTGTAGAACGGAATCTTGGGCAGTTCGCTGTCGGGAATCGGGATGTTGAAGCGGTCGCGGAAGGCCTTGATGTCCTCGTCGGTCAGCTTCTTGGTCTGGTGCACATTGTTCTTGCCCTCGCCGGCCTTGCCCATGCCAAAGCCCTTGACGGTTTTGATCAGCAGCACGGTGGGCTGGCCCTTGTGGTGGACGGCCTTGTGGAAGGCGGCATAGACCTTCTTGGAGTCGTGACCGCCACGGCGCAGGTCAAACACCTCTTCGTCGCTCATCTTGGCAACCATCTCCAGCGTGCGCGGGTCACGGCCGAAGAAATGCTTGCGCACGTAGGCGCCGTCGTTGGCCTTCATGGCCTGGTAGTCGCCGTCCAGCGTGTCCATCATGACCTTGCGCAGGGCGCCTTCCTTGTCGCGGGCCAGCAGCGGGTCCCAGCCGGAGCCCCAGATCAGCTTGATGACGTTCCAGTCGGAGCCGCGGAATTCACCTTCGAGCTCCTGGATGATCTTGCCGTTGCCGCGCACCGGGCCGTCCAGGCGCTGCAGGTTGCAGTTGATGACAAACACCAGGTTGTCCAGCTTCTCGCGTGCGGCCAGGCCGATCGCGCCCAGGGATTCGACCTCGTCCATTTCACCGTCGCCGCAGAACACCCAGACCTTGCGGTTCTCGGTATTGGCAATGCCGCGGGCATGCAGGTACTTGAGGAAACGCGCCTGGTAAATGGCCATCAACGGGCCCAGACCCATGGACACTGTGGGGAACTGCCAGAACTCGGGCATCAGCTTGGGGTGCGGGTAGCTCGACAGGCCCTTGCCATCGACTTCCTGGCGGAAGTTGAGCAACTGCTCTTCCGTCAGGCGGCCTTCCATATAGGCACGGGCATAGACACCAGGGGACACGTGGCCCTGGATATAGAGACAGTCACCACCATGGCCTTCGCTCTCGGCGTGCCAGAAGTGGTTGAAACCAGCGCCAAACAGGCTGGCCAGAGAGGCGAAGGAGCCAATGTGGCCACCCAGGTCACCCCCATCAACGGGGTGGTGGCGGTTGGCCTTGACCACCATGGCCATGGCGTTCCAACGCATATAGGCGCGCAGGCGCTCTTCGATTTCCAGATTGCCAGGCGAGCGCTCTTCCTGATCGGGCTCGATGGTGTTGACGTAGCCGGTAGTGGCCGAAAACGGCATGTCGATGCTCTTCTGGCGCGCGTGCTCCAGCAGTTGCTCCAACAAAAAGTGCGCCCGTTCGGGGCCTTCTGTCTCAATGACGGCGGACAGTGCGTCCATCCATTCACGGGTTTCCTGGCTGTCCAGGTCGAGGGAAGAGGCGCCGGTTGCGCCCGGGGGAACTGCTGACATCGTGTGTCTCCTGTTTGTTTTCACGCAATTTAGTACGTTGCGTCAATTTTCACACAAGTATTTTGAAATTTCAATATGTGCTTTGTGATTTCA
>JAVBYK010000422.1 GCA_030824095.1 bacterium | reverse complement strand
CACCGCCACCTCCCCCGCCGCCCCAGTGACGGGGCTCAGGCCCGTTGGGCCTGTTCCTCGCGTTCGCGTGCCATCTGCTCTTCGAGTTGTTGGCGCCCCTGCTTGATCACCGAGATCAGCTTGGCGCTGTCCTTGTAATGCGGGTGCAACTCCTCGAACAGTTCCAGGTTGTGCTGGCGAAAGGTCTGGACCGCATGCTCGGCCGCCTGGGCGGGCCGGCCCATCAGTTCCAGCACGCTGCGCGCACTCAGCAGGCTGGACTCAAACAGTTCGCGCTGGACCAGCATGACTCCGCGGTCGCGCAACTGGTTCCAGTGGGTGACATCGCGTGCGCGCGCCACGATCTGCAGCGCCGGGAAATGCGCCTGCGCCAGGTCCACGATTTCCAGCGACTGCGACACATCATCCACCGCCACCACCAGCACGCGGGCCTTTTCGGCGCCGGCGGTGCGCAGCAGGTCCAGCCGGGTCGCATCGCCGTAAAAGACCCGGTAGCCAAAGCGGCGCGCGGCCTCGATCATTTCGGCGTCGTGGTCCAGCACCGTGCACGGCTGGCCCTGTGCCAGCAGCACGCGCGACACGATTTGCCCGTAACGCCCGAAGCCGGCAATCAGGACCGGCGCATCCTGTGGTTCGGAGATTTCCTCCATGGGGATGACGCCGCAGTTGGCATAGCGTGGCAACAGCAGCTTGTCGATGGCCACCAGCACCAAGGGGCTGAGCAGCATGGATACCGCTACCGTTCCAATCAGCAGGGAGGCGGTCTGCGCCGGCAAGACCTGCGCGCCTGCCGCAGCCTGAAACACGACGAAGGCGAACTCCCCGCCCTGGGCCAGCAGCAGCGTCAGCACGGGGCGCTCCTGGTAGGGCAGTTCCAGCCGCGTGGCCATGGTGTAGATCACTGCTGCCTTCACGGCCATGAACACCACCACGATGGCGGCCATTTGCATTGGCGCCTGGCGCAGCACGCCAAAGTCCACGCCCATGCCGACCGCGATGAAGAACAGGCCCAGCAGCAGTCCCTTGAACGGTTCGATATTGGTTTCCAGTTCGCGCCGGTATTCGCTCTCGGCGAGTAGCACTCCGGCCAGAAAGGCACCCAGTGCCATGGACAGGCCAACCAACTGCATCAGGGCCGCAATGCCGACCACCAGCAACAGTGAGGCCGCGGTAAAGATCTCCGGCGTCTTGCTGCCGGCGATCCAGCGGAACAGCGGACGCAGGGCGAGGCGACCACCGAGCACGATGCCGCCGATGACTGCTATTATTTTTATAGCTTCTTGTGACCGTTCCACGAGGGCTGGAGCCTGATTTGGTTCAAAGTGTTGGCCCAGCAGCGGGAGCAGGGCCAGAATCGGAATGGCTGCCACATCCTGGAACAGCAGGATAGAGAAGCCGGCCTGCCCGCTGCCGGTGGGCAGCAGGTTGCGCTCCCCCAGCACCTGCAGCGCAATCGCCGTACTGGACAGCGCCAGCCCCAAGGCGCCCACCAGCGCGATGGGCCACGCCACGCCGGCGACCAGGGCCACGGCAAACAGCGCGGCCGTACAACCGAGCATCTGCGTGCTGCCCCAGCCGAAGATGGGACGGCGCAGGCTCCACAGGCGCTTGGGCTCCAGCTCCAGCCCGACCAGAAACAGCATCAGCACCACGCCGAACTCGGCAAAATGCAGGATGTCCTGCACATTGGTCACAAAACCCAGGCCCCAGGGGCCAATGGCAATGCCGGCCGCCAGGTAGCCGATGATGGAGCCCAGGCCCAGCGCGCGGCTCAGGGGCACGGCGATGACGGCCGCGCTCAGGTAGATGAAACTGTTGGTCAGCCAGGTGGGGGTGTGTTCCATGCCGCTAACATAACAAATTCCCAAGCAAAAGGAGTCCCCATGCCAGTCGTTGTCGTGGCCAACCCCAAGGGCGGTGTCGGCAAATCCACCCTGTCGACCAATATCGCGGGCTATTACGCGTCGCGCGGGCATGCGGTGATGCTGGGCGATGTGGACCGCCAGCAGTCGTCCCGACTGTGGCTGGGTCTGCGCCCGCCGGCGGCACGCCCCATCACCACCTGGGAGACGGGTGCCGACCATATCGCCAAGCCACCCAAGGGCACGACCCACGTGGTGCTGGACACGCCGGCCGGCCTGCACGGCAAGCGCCTCAATGAAGTCATGAAGATGGCCGACCATGTGGTGGTGCCGCTGCAACCCAGCGTGTTTGACATCTTTGCCACCCGCGCATTTCTGGACGAACTGGTGCAGAACAAGCACTCGGCCAAGACGCAGATCGCGCTGGTCGGCATGCGGGTGGATGCGCGCACCATCTCGGCCGATCATCTGCATGAGTTCGTGGCCATGGTGGGTGTGCCGGTGCTCGGGTATCTGCGCGACACGCAGAACTACGTGCACCTGGCCGCGCGCGGCCTGACTGTGTTCGATGTGTCACCCAGCCGGGTCGAAAAGGATCTGGAGCAGTGGCAGACCCTGTGTCGCTGGCTTGACACGTGAAGGCGCCGTGGCCGTCTAATCTGTTGGGGTCAGAGCACATTCGCTGCGCGAAGTGGTCTGACCCACAAACTCATATGCAAGGTCCATGAAAATATTCCAACAGCTCTCCGAATTGCCCCCG
>JAVBYK010000018.1 GCA_030824095.1 bacterium | reverse complement strand
CGCGAACGTGCCACCGGCCTGTTCGACTTCGACTACCGCCTGGAGTGCTACACGCCCGAGCCCAAGCGGGTGTATGGCTACTTCGTGCTGCCCATCCTGTGCCGCGGCGAGCTGATTGGGCGCCTGGACGCCAAGGCCCACCGCGCCGAAGGCGTGTTCGAGGTCAAGGCCCTGTATGCGCAGCCGGGTTGCAAGTGGAGCGAGGAGCAGGTCCACGACGTGGCCCAGGCTATTCGCCAGTGCGCCGCGTGGCACGACACGCCCCAGGTGCGCATCACCGCCACCCGCCCGGTGGGGTTGAAAGCTGTTCTCAGCCGAGCGATTAAGAGCCAAATAACCCACTAGCCCTCGTGGAATCTACGTATATAGCTATCAAATAAGTAGCATTTTGAGCGTAAAAAAGCCCGCAGAGCTTGCGCCTGCGGGCTTTTTTTCTGGGAGTGACCCGGAGCGCCTGAGCGCCCCGGTGCACGGCGGGCAATTACATGCCCATGCCGCCCATGCCACCCATACCGCCCATGCCACCCATGTCACCGCCGCCCATGCCGCCGCCAGCGGATTCGGCCTTGGGAGACTCGGCCACCATGCACTCGGTGGTCAGCATCAGGGATGCAACGGATGCAGCGTTCTGCAGCGCGGTGCGGGTCACCTTGGTGGGGTCCAGGATACCCATTTCGATCATGTCGCCATAGGTGTCGTTGGCGGCGTTGAAGCCGTAGTTGCCCTTGCCATTCAGCACGGCGTTGACGACAACGGAGGCTTCGCCACCGGCGTTGTACACGATCTCGCGCAGCGGGGCTTCGATGGCCTTCAGCACCAGGGCAATGCCGTGGTCCTGGTCAGCGTTGTCGCCCTTGATGGCACCAGCGGTTTGCTTGGCGCGCAGCAGAGCCACGCCACCACCAGCCACAATGCCTTCTTCCACGGCAGCGCGGGTAGCGTGCAGTGCGTCTTCCACGCGGGCCTTCTTTTCCTTCATTTCGACTTCGGTGGCAGCGCCAACCTTGATCACTGCAACACCGCCGGCCAGCTTGGCCACGCGCTCTTGCAGCTTTTCACGGTCGTAGTCGGAAGTGGCTTCTTCGATTTGCACGCGGATTTGCTTGACGCGGGCTTCGATGTCACCCGCAGCGCCAGCGCCGTCGATGATGATGGTGTTTTCCTTGCCCACTTCGATGCGCTTGGCGGTGCCCAGGTCGGCCAGAGTGACCTTTTCCAGGGACAGGCCGACTTCTTCGGCGATGACCTTGCCACCGGTCAGGATGGCGATGTCTTCCAGCATGGCCTTGCGACGGTCACCAAAGCCAGGCGCCTTGACAGCCACAACCTTCAGGATACCGCGCAGGGTGTTCACGACCAAAGTTGCCAGGGCTTCGCCATCGACATCTTCAGCAATGATCAACAGGGGACGGCCAGCCTTGGCGACTTGCTCCAGCGTGGGCAGCAGGTCACGGATGTTGCTGATCTTCTTGTCGAACAGCAGCACGAAGGGGTTGTCCAGCAAGGCAGCTTGCTTTTCGGGGTTGTTGATGAAGTAGGGCGACAGGTAGCCACGGTCAAACTGCATGCCTTCCACGACTTCCAGCTCGGAGTCGAGGGACTTGCCGTCTTCAACAGTGATAACGCCTTCCTTGCCGACCTTGTCCATCGCGTCAGCAATGATCTTGCCGATGGTCTCGTCGCTGTTGGCGGAGATGGAGCCAACTTGCGCGATTTCCTTGGAGGTGGTGGTGGCCTTGGAAGCCTTCTTCAGCTCGGCAACCAGGGCTGTCACAGCCTTGTCGATACCGCGCTTCAGGTCCATGGGGTTCATGCCGGCGGCCACGTATTTCATGCCTTCGCGAACGATGGCTTGTGCCAGCACGGTAGCAGTCGTTGTGCCGTCGCCAGCGATGTCAGACGTCTTGGAAGCCACTTCCTTGACCATCTGCGCACCCATGTTCTGCAGCTTGTCTTTCAGTTCGATTTCCTTGGCCACGGACACACCGTCCTTGGTCACGGTGGGGGCGCCGAAAGAGCGCTCCAGAACCACGTTACGGCCCTTGGGGCCCAGTGTCACCTTGACCGCGTTGGCCAAAATGTTCACGCCTTCAACCATGCGTGCGCGGGCTTCGCCGCCGAAAATTACGTCTTTTGCTGCCATGTTTGGCTCCTGAGAATTAAGTTAAATGGGGGTGCGAATTACTTGGACTCAACCACGGCGAACAGGTCGTCTTCCTTCATCACCAGCAGTTCGTCGCCAGCCACCTTGACGGTCTGGCCGCTGTACTTGCCGAACAGAACGCGGTCACCGACCTTGACGTTCATGGCAATCACTTCGCCCTTGTCGTTCTTCTTGCCGGGGCCTACGGCCAGCACTTCGCCTTGATCGGGCTTTTCTGCGGCGCTGTCAGGAATGACGATGCCAGAGGCAGTCTTGGTTTCGTTCTCAACGCGCTTAACAATGACGCGATCTGCCAAAGGACGCAGTTTCATGGGGAAATCTCCTGGGTATTGAAACAATTGCACAATCAAACGCGCACCAACTTGAATAAGTTGGCACTCATTAACCTGCGGGTTGGATGGTGTTAGCACTCAACTCCGACGAGTGCTAATGATAAGGCCATTTCCGGGACTTTCAAGTCCGGCC
>JAVBYK010000349.1 GCA_030824095.1 bacterium | reverse complement strand
CGCCGACCAGGTGCTGGTGGCCATTGGTCGCGCGCCGCACACCCACGGCTGGGGGCTGGAAAAACTGATGCTGGCCATGCACGGCCGCGCCATCCAGGTGGACGACCAATGCCGCACCTCCATGCGCAATGTCTGGGCGATTGGCGATTTGACCGGCGAGCCCATGCTCGCCCACCGGGCAATGGCGCAGGGCGAGATGGTGGCCGAAATCATTTCGGGTAAACGCCGCCATTTCGCCCCTGCGGCCATTGCAGCCGTGTGCTTTACCGACCCGGAAATCGTGGTGGTCGGGCAGTCGCTGGCTGAGGCCGCCAAGGCTGGGCTGGATTGCATCTCTGCCCAATTCCCGTTTGCGGCCAATGGTCGCGCCATGACGCTGGAAGCCACGGACGGCTTTGTGCGCGTGGTAGCTCGGCGGGACAACCACCGCATCGTCGGCTGGCAGGCGGTGGGAGCGGGGGTTTCCGAACTCAGCACGGCCTTCTCGCACAGCCTGGAGATGGGCGCCTGCCTGGAGGATGTGGCCGGCACCATCCACGCCCATCCGACCCTGGGTGAGGCGGTGCAGGAGGCGGCACTGCGGGCCCTGGGCCACGCCTTGCACATTTAGCCTGCAGCGCCGCGGCAACGCCTTCGGCGCCCCCTGCGGGTACTAGGGAGTACCCGCAGGGGGCGTTGCAGTTTGAGCTATGTCAATTTTCAGGAAGCGTTCAACCGTAAAATGACCCGTTCATCTCTAAGGGTTATCTCCATGAAAAAACGGTTTCCGGCGGCTGTGCTGACCGCGTTGCTCTCCGTGCTCCTGGCGTCGTCCGCACTGGGCCAGCCAGGCAAGGCGCCGGCGGTGGAGGTAGACCTGCAAGCGCGCCTCAAGGAGGTGGAGTCCACCCCGCGCCTGCTGGAGGCCGCCCACAAGACCGGCGTTAAGGTCGCCAGTTTTTGCGCGAACTGCCATGGTGAAGGCGGCAACAGCGCCAACCCGGATACGCCGAATCTTGCCGGGCAAAACACGTCCTATCTGCTGGAGCAAACGCGCCAGTTTGCAGAAGGCAAGCGAAAGAATCTCTTTATGGAAGGCATGATCCGTGCACTGAGCACCGAGGAGAAGATCGGTGTCGTGTTGCACTATGCACAACAGGAAGTGGCCTACAAGCCCCCCACCAATGCCGCGCTGGCAGCCAAGGGTCAGGATTACTACAACAAGATTTGCTTCCGCTGCCACGGTGACCAGGGGCGCGGCAACGACAAGATTGCCCGAATTGCCGGCCAACAGCCCGGTTACCTGACCCTGACGCTCAAGCGCTACCGCGACGGCTCGGCCCTGCGCTCGGATCCCCTGATGGCGGCCAACACCAAGACCATGACGGATGTCGACATTGCCGCAGTCGTGGCCTATGTTTCATCCATGAAATAAACCCGGGCATTCGCCAGGGCAAAAACAAACGGGGCGCAAGGCCCCGTTTGTTTTTGGGTGGCAGGTTGCCGACTTAAAAGGTCTCCCACTCGTCGTCCGCCTGGTTGCTGGCAGCGGCGGGTTTGGCTGGGGCTGCCAGCTGTTTGGCGGCCGGTGCAGCACTGGCCGGTTTCAGCGCCTTGGGTGCTGGCTTGGGAATCTGGCGTGGTGCTGCCAACGGTGCACGCGGTGCGGAGGGTGCCACACGGGGAGGGGCGCTGCGCGGCGCAACGGCGCCCTGGTTGTCCAGCTTGAAGACCGCCACCGTGTGCACCAGGTCCATGGCCTGGGTCTTGAGGCTGCTGGCCGCTGCGGCCATTTCTTCCACCAGTGCTGCGTTTTGCTGGGTGCTCTGGTCCATCTGCGTGACCGCCCCGCCCACCTTGGCCACGCCTATGGCCTGCTCGTTACTGGCGGCGCTGATCTCGCCCATGATGTCGGTCACGCGCTGGATGCTGGTCACGACCTCGGTCATGGTGGCACCGGCCTGATCGACCAGGGAGGTGCCGTGCTCCACCCGTTCGACGCTGGCGTTGATCAGGCTCTTGATTTCCTTGGCGGCCTCCGCAGAGCGGCCGGCCAGTGAACGCACTTCGCTGGCAACCACGGCAAAGCCGCGGCCTTGCTCGCCAGCACGGGCGGCTTCCACGGCTGCGTTCAGCGCCAGGATGTTGGTCTGGAAGGCGATGCCGTCGATGACGCTGATGATGTCCGAAATCTTGCGCGAGGAGGTGTTGATCTCGCGCATGGTTTCCACAACCTGGCCCACCACGTTGCCGCCGGTCACGGCGATGGTGGAGGCGCTCACGGCCAACTGGTTGGCGGTGCGGGCGCTGTCAGCGTTCTGCTTGACGGTGGAGCTGAGTTCTTCCATGGAGGAGGCGGTTTGTTCCAGCGCGCTGGCCTGCTGCTCGGTGCGGGCCGACAGGTCGTTGTTGCCCTGGGCGATTTCGGCGCTGGCCGTGGCCACGCCCTCCGAGCCTTGGCGCACGCTGGAAACCACCTTGACCAGGGATTGGGTCATGGCGGCCAGTGCCGTCATCAACTGGGCTACTTCGTCCTTGCCTTGGGCTTCAATGCGCTGTGTCAGGTCGCCCTTTGCGACCGCGTGTGCAACTTCCACCGCGCTGCCCAACGACTTGGCCAGGCTGCGAATCAGCGCCAGACCAAACATCCAGCCCAGTACCAAGCCGACCACGAT
>JAVBYK010000237.1 GCA_030824095.1 bacterium | reverse complement strand
CGCCAGCACTGGGTGGACGAACTGCGCGCGGTGGGCAGGCTGATTGACTATGACACCGTGTTGCGCCACAAGAATGGCAGCCTGCGCCGCATCAGCATTTCCGCCGAGTTGATGGAGTTTGATGGCAAGCCCTGCGTGCTGGCCTACACCATCGACATGACCGAACGCAAGGCGGCCGAGGTGCAGTTGCACCAGCTTTCCATGGCCGTGGAGCAAAGCCCGGTGGTGGTGGCCATTACCAATCTGGAAGGCAAGCTGGAGTACGTCAACGAGGCCTTTGTGCGGTCGTCCGGGTACAGCCGCAAGGAAGCCATCGGTCAGAACCCGCGCATGTTGCAGTCGGGTGAAACGTCCGGTCAAACCTATGCCGGGCTGTGGGAAGCGCTGACGCATGGTCGCTCGTGGAGCGGTGTGTTTTACAACCGGCGCAAGGATGGCAGCCGCTACACCGAATCGGCCCAGATCACGCCGATCCGCCAGCCCGATGGCCGCATCAGCCACTACATGGCGTCCAAGGAAGACATCACCGAAAAGGTCCGCATGCTGGCCGAGCTGGAGCAGCACCGGGACCATCTGGAGGAACTGGTGGCCAGTCGCACGGCCGAACTGGCGGAAGCCGGCAAGAGTGCCGAGGCCGCCAACCGGGCCAAGAGTGCCTTCCTGGCTAATATGAGCCACGAAATCCGCACCCCCATGAACGCCATCGTGGGCTTTGCCCATCTGCTGCGCCGTGACCAGCCAACCCCCGCCCAGTCGGTGCGCCTGGCCAAGATCGAGGCGGCTGCCAGCCACTTGCTGACCATCATCAATGACATCCTGGACCTCTCCAAGATCGAAGCCGGGCGGCTTGAACTGGAACAGACCGACTTCCATCTGGGCGGCTTGTTGGACAACGTGTATTCGCTGATTGCCGACCAAGCCCGGGTCAAGGGGCTGGTGATCCACGTGGATGCCACGGGTGTGCCGCTGTGGCTGCGGGGAGACCCGACGCGGCTGCGCCAGGCGCTCCTCAACTACGCCAGCAATGCCATCAAGTTCACCAGCAGTGGTTCGGTGACCATCCGGGCCCACGTGTTGCAGGATGCGCCCGGCGGCCTGCTGATGCGTTTCGAGGTGCAGGACACGGGTATCGGCATTCCGCTGGAAAAGCAGGCCAGTCTGTTCAAGGCGTTCGAGCAGGCCGATGTCTCCACCACCCGCCAATATGGAGGCACCGGCCTGGGGCTGGCCATCACGCGGCGTCTGGCCAAGCTGATGGGTGGCGACGCTGGCGTGCACAGCACGCCGGGCGAGGGCGCCACGTTCTGGTTCAGCGCCCGTCTGCAGCATGCCCATAGCCCAATGCCCACTGATGCCCTGCCATCGGTTCGCAGCGCGGAAGTCGAGTTGCGTCGCCATGCCGGGGCCCGCATCCTGCTGGCCGACGACGTGGACATCAACCGCGAAATTGCACAGCAACTGCTCGAAGGCAGCGGCCTGGTCATTGATAGCGCTGCCGATGGCCTGGAGGCCGTCACCCTCGCGCGCACGACGTCTTATGCACTGGTGCTGATGGATCTGCAGATGCCGGTCATGGACGGACTGGAGGCCACCCGTGCCATCCATGCCCTGCCGGGCCGCAGCGGTACGCCCATTCTGGCCATGACGGCCAATGCCTTTGACGACGACCGCCGGGCGTGCCTGGAGGCGGGCATGGTGGACTTCATTGCCAAACCGGTCGATCCCGCTCTGCTGTTCACGACCATCCTGAAGTGGTTACCCGCGCTCAGTGACGACGCCGTGGCGGCACCCGCCGAGTCGGACGGACCCTTGCCTGCGGGTGTTGTTCCAGGCGAGGCATCAGCCAAGCGATTGCCGGGTCTGGATATTGCCAGCGGGCTGCGTACCTGGCGTCAGGCGCCGGTTTACTCCCGTTTCTTGCGCAAGTTTGCACAGGACTACCGCAGCAGTGCCCAGACCCTTGCGCAGGCCCTGCGCCATGGACAGAGTGCAGAGGTTGCCGCGCTGGCGCACAAGCTCAAGGGCGCGGCTGGCAACCTGGCCCTGTTGGATGTGGCGGCCTGCGCGGGGACGATTGACCAGCAGTTGAAGATGGGAATTGATGTGGCGGCCTCGCTGGACGCACTGCAGGATGCACTGGATGTGGCGTTGTCGTCCATCGCCCTCTACGCGCCCGAGCCCGTCGTGCCCAGTGGTGCGGCGGCGGCCCTGGATGCGGAGCAGTCGCAACAACGGGCCGGCCTGCTGCAAAGCCTGCTGCGCGCGCTGGATGCTGATGACTTGGACGCGGCCGAGCAGGGCCTGGAAGCGCTGACCCCCTTTGTGCTGCCTGAGCAATTGCAACCTCTGCGTGCTACCCTTAGTGACTTCGATTTCCGGGGTGCCGAGTTGGCGGCGCGCCATTTGTGTGAATGTCTGGATATTTCCCTGGACGCCTGACACCATGACCGCACCCATCCTCATCGTGGACGACGAACCGGCAAACCTGGCCCTGCTGCGCCAGATTCTGTCGCCGGAACATGCCCTGGTTTTTGCCCGCAATGGGGCCGAGGCACTGGTCGCCGCCGCCAAGCACCGCCCGGCTCTGATCTTGCTGGATATCGAGATGCCCGACATGGACGGCTACACCGCCTGCCGCAAGCTCAAGCTCGACCC
>JAVBYK010000019.1 GCA_030824095.1 bacterium | reverse complement strand
GTGGGCACCTTCATGGAGGACCGCAACACCTTTGCGCTGTTCAACTGCTTTGGCACGCCGGCGGTGGAGGCCATGCTGCCCCAGGTGATCGAATCCGGCATACCGTTCTTTGCCCCCTTTACCGGCGCCCTGTCGGTGCGCCCGCGCAATGCCCGCAATGTGTTCAACATCCGCGCCAGCTATGCGGAAGAGGCCGAACAACTGGTGCAGCAGCTCGTCACCATCGGCATCCGCCGCATTGCGGTGGCCTACCAGAACAACAACTTTGGAAAGGAAGTGTTCACCGCCGCCCAGCAGGCGCTGGCACGCTACAAGCTGGAGCCGGCCGTCACCGCCACGGTCGAAAATAATGCCTTCGACGCGCCAGCCGCTGCAACCCGCATTGCCAACGCCGAGCCCGAAGCCGTGCTGCTGGGGCTGGCCGGCAAACCCACCATCGAGTTTGCACGCGCGCTGCGTTCGCAGCGCAAGGGCCTGCCCATGTATGCGCTGTCCATCATGGGCGCTGCGGCCACCGTCAAGGCCATGGGTGCTGATGCCACCGGCATGACCGTTTCGCAGATCGTGCCCCTGCCCGGCAATATGGCGCTGCCCGTGGTGCGCGATTTCAATGCGGCGTGGAAGGCATCCAAGACGCCGATGGAGCCGTCCCACCTGGCGCTGGAGGGCTACATCAACGCCCGTGTGTTTGCCGAGGCCCTGCGCCGCGCCGGCAAGAACCCCACGCGAAGCGGCTTCATCGACAGCACCTGGAGCATCAAGCAGTTTGACCTGGGCGGTTATGCCGTGAGCTTCAACGAGGCCACGCTGAACGCCTCGCACTTCGTCGAGCTGACCATGGTCGCGCGCGACGGGCGCTTCATCCGCTAGCCGGGCTTATTGCGCGGCGGCTTCGCGGTCGCAGCGGGCGGCAAAGGCATTCAGCTTGCCATTGCGCTCGGTGGTGTCGGCAATGGCCATGGCCTTGTGCATGAAGGCTGCAAAGTCACTCTTGCCCAGCTCCGACAGGGCATCCACCAGGCGCGTGTTGGGATCGTCCTGTGGGGAGTCCAGCGCGGTGGCCCGCGCTGCGGCCTTGGCCGTGTAGGCGGTCACGCGCTTTTGCAGGTTCGCGCGCCGCTCCTCGTTTTCCTGAACGGATGCCACCTCCTTGGCGAAGTGTGAGCAGGCATACAGCGTACGGATGCGGGCGATCTGGTCCTTCAAGGTTGCGTTGATGCTGTTGTTGTCCTGACCGGCTGCGCTGAACGCGGTCGTAGCCGCCAGAAGCAAGGCGCCCAGACGAAGGACCACAAGGGAGCGGGATGGTGTGGGGGCGGGCGTAGTGTGGATGTGCATGGTCAAAAGCGGCAAGAGGACAGTGGCGCCCAATGGGAAAAGGCGCATGGTAGCTGCGCCTGTGTGCGCTATGGCCGGAAATCTGCTCGCCGGCTGATCTGGATCAGACCATGCGCTGGTTGCGCTGAAGTGAAACGCCTGGGTCTGCGCAGACTTCATCGCAAGTAGCTATCAAATTTGTAGCTGTTCAAGCTTATTCCACGAGGGCTACCGGCACAAATCGCTTCAAGCGTTTCCGCTGTAGCCCCGCAGTCGCGCCATGCGCCAAGCCGCCAGCGCCACGATGCCCGCCAGCACCAGGCCCGAGAGCTGAATCGCCGACGTCACTCCCACCGCGTTCACCAGCGCGCCTGCTGCCACCCCCGACAATGCCGGCACCACCTGTGACGTGATGGCATACATGCTCATGACCCGCCCGCGCAGCGCAGCCGGTGCCTGGGCCTGAATGCCCGAGACCACCAGGCTGATGACCATGCCGCCGGCAATGCCGACGCAGGCAAGAGCCGTGGCCGAGAGGGGCACACTGCCGATCTGGCTCAGCGACGCAAACACCAGGCATCCGGCCACGATGCCGCCGAACATGACGCGACCATGGTGGACGCGTTTGGCCAGCGCCAGCGCGGTGACGCCACCGACGATGAGCGACAAGGCCAGCAGACCCAGGTAGGCGCCGCGCTGCAGTTCGCTCAAATGCAGGATTTCGCGCGCCAGCTTGGGCAACAGGATTTGCAGCGGTCCGGTCATGGCATAGCCCAGCACGGCGGCCAGCATCAGCTGCTTGAGCAGCGGGTCGGCGCCGACCACGCGAAAGCCCTCGCCAATATCGGCCAGCACGGAGTTACCGCTGGGCGTGGCGTTGGCTTGCGTGCGCAGATTGGCAATGAGGATGGAGGCCAGCACAAAACCGGCTGCCGACAGGCCCATGACCGCACCCCATCCAGCGCGGCTGCGCACCACGCCGATCAGCAGGGGCGCCAGGCCAAAGCCCACCAGCACCTGCAGGTTGAAGATGATGGTGGCCGGGCGTAGTTCCTGCGGGCGCGCCATCTGCGCCAGCGTGGTCAGGCGCGCAGGGCCGACGAAGGACCAGGCGAGGCCGCCGCAAAAGGCGCCGATCAGCACCCAGGCCACGCGGGTCTGCTCGCCCGCGCCGCTGTGTGCCCACCACAGGCAGGCCAGGCCCACCAGAAACAGGGCTTGCGCGCCGTGGATGGCGCGGTGGGGCGGCATGCGGTCGCACACCACGCCGGCGAACCAGCCAAACACGATGCTGCTGCCAAAGGCGAGGCCAAAGCCGATGCCCGACAGCAGGTCCGA
>JAVBYK010000403.1 GCA_030824095.1 bacterium | reverse complement strand
GCGCTGCTGGAGGCGCTGGGCATCGGCATGGGTGACACCCTGTTGCTGGGTGAGTCGCACCTGACCGTCGCCAGCATCATTGCCGTGGAGCCCGACCGGGGCGCCGGCTTCATGAATTTCGCGCCACGGGTCATGATCAACGCGCAGGATATCGATGCCACCGGGCTGATCCAGCCCGCCAGCCGCATCACCTACCGCATGGCCGTTGCCGGCAACGAGAAACCGGTCCAGGAGTTTGTGCTCTGGGCCGATAGCCAGGTCAAGTTAGGCAACGCCAATGGCCTGCGCGGCGTGCGGGTGGAGTCACTGCAGAGCGGGCGCCCCGAGATGAGCCAGACGCTGGACCGCGCCGACAAGTTCCTGAGCCTGGTGGCCCTGCTGGCGGCCTTGCTCAGCGCCGTAGCCGTGGCGCTGTCGGCGCGCGCCTTTGCCGCCAAGCACCTGGATGACTGCGCCATGCTGCGTGTGCTGGGTCTGAGCCAGCGCACCATTGCCGCCAGCTACGCCTTCGAGTTCGGTCTGGTGGGGGCCTTTGCCAGTGCCTTGGGCGTGCTGCTGGGCTACTGCGTGCACTATCTGTTTGTGCTGCTGCTCGCCGGGTTGGTGGATGCGGCGCTGCCGGCATCCACCTTGTGGCCAGTGCTGCTGGGCATGGGCATGGGCCTGACCCTGCTGTTTGCCTTCGGCCTGCCGCCGGTTTTGCAGCTGGCGCAGGTGCCGCCGTTGCGGGTCATTCGCCGCGACGTGGGCAACCTCAAGCCCACGTCGTTGGGCGTGCTGGCCGTGGGCGTGCTGGGCTTTGCCGCGCTGCTGCTGGCAGCCAGCAGCGATCTCAAGCTGGGCTTGATTGCCGTGGGCGGCTTTGCGGGTGCGGTGGCAGTGTTTGCCGCGCTGAGCTGGGTGGCGGTCAAACTGCTGCGCCTGGGCGTCAACGAGACCACGGCGCCGCGCTGGCTGGTGCTGGCCACGCGCCAGATGTCGGCCCGTCCGGCCTACGCCGTGGTGCAGATCAGCGCGCTGGCGGTGGGCCTGCTGGCCCTGGTGCTGCTGGTGCTGCTGCGCACCGACCTGATCAGCAGCTGGCGCCGTGCCACGCCGCCGGATGCGCCCAACCGCTTTGTCATCAATGTGATGCCCGAGCAATCGCAGGCCTTTCAGGACATGCTCAAGGCCGCGGGTGTCAGCAAGTTCGACTGGTACCCCATGATCCGCGGCCGCCTGGTGGCCGTGAATGGCCGCACCGTCACCCCCGACGACTTTGTGGAAGACCGTGCCAAGCGTCTGGTGGACCGTGAATTCAATGTGTCCTTCAACCCTACCTTGCCGCAGCAGAACGAGGTGGTGGGCGGGCAGTGGAAGGCCGAAGAGGCGGATGCCATCAGCGTGGAGGAGGGGATCGCCAAGACCCTGAACCTGAAGCTGGGTGATGTGTTGCGTTTTGACATGGGTGGCATGCAGAGCGAGTCGCGCATCACCTCGCTGCGCAAGGTGGACTGGGGTTCCATGCGGGCCAACTTCTTCGTCATGTACCCGGTGAGCCGGATGGACAACGTGCCGGCCACCTACATGGGCGCCTTCAAGGCACCGGGGACCAAGGGTTTTGACAACGCCCTGGTGCGCCAATTCCCCAACGTGACCAATGTGGACATGACCACCACCATCGCCCAGGTGCAGCGCGTGCTGGAGCAGGTGATCAGCGCGGTGGAGTTCCTGTTCGGCTTCACGCTGGCGGCCGGCCTGGTGGTGTTGTTTGCTGCCGTGACCGCCACGCGCGAGGAGCGCGCCCGCGAATACGCCATCATGCGCGCCGTCGGCGCACGGGGCAGCCTGCTGCGCCAGGTGCAGCGCGCCGAACTGGCAGGTGTGGGCCTGCTGGCGGGCTTTTTGGCATCGGTGGTGGCGGCCGTGGTGGGCTGGGCGCTGGCGCGCTATGTGTTCGAGTTCGAGTGGACGGTCTCATTGTGGGTGCCTCTGCTGGGCGCCCTGGCCGGCGCGGCGCTGGCGCTGGCGGCCGGCTGGTGGGGCCTGCGCGATGTGCTGCGCCGCCCGGTGGTGGAGACGCTGCGCCAGGCGGCCACCTGATTCACTGTCCGCATGAAAGATCCGAACTGCCATGCCAACCACATCCATTCAGGCAACCGACGAGATCACGATTCATCTTCCTGTTGGCGAGGTCTGGCCGGTATTGGCTGACTTTGACGGGTATGGACGTTGGTGGCCGAAATCGGTCGCAATACGCGTCACTTCCGGTGGCGGCGAGTTGCTCGGCACGGAAGTGGAGTTGCGCCCCTCCGGTGGACGATCGTTCCGATGCCGTGTGGAAGCGGTGGAGATGCACCAACGCATACGGATGCGGTACTTCGGCGGGTTCATCGAAGGCTTTGGCGAGTGGCTGTTGGAGCCACGGGGTTCAGAAACACGCGTGATCTACCACCTGGAAGTTCAGGCGCATGGCTGGCTGGTGTTGCTATTGGGCAAGGTATTGAATCTTGCGGATTTGCACTCACGGCAAATGCAGGCGGTACTGAAGAACCTGAACGCGCTCGTGACGGGGCTAAAGACCTAGCCGGCCTGCAAAGAAAATTGGGAGAGACGCCTGCCTCTCGAGTCACTCCCAGTGGATTTTGCTATATGTTTAATAGCATCAAATTCATATTTGACGAGGGCTGGA
>JAVBYK010000020.1 GCA_030824095.1 bacterium | reverse complement strand
GCCGCGACGCGGCTGGGCATCACGGTGGCAGGCTTTCCCAATCTGTTCTTGCTGGTGGGGCCGAACACCGGTTTGGGCCACAACTCCATCATTTTCATGATCGAGTGCCAGGTGGATTACATCGTGCGCGCGTTGGCCAGCTTGCGAGAGCGCGGGCACGACACACTGCGCCTCAGGCCCGAGGTGCAGCAGGACGACTACCGGTTGAACCAGCGCAAGATGCAAGGCACGGTCTGGGCCTCGGGCTGCAAGAGCTGGTACCAGAATGCCGATGGCCACATCGACACCCTGTGGCCCGGCTACACCTGGGAATACTGGCTGAAGACGCGGCGCTTCCAGGTGGGTGACTACCGGTAGGGCTACCGCCGGGTCGTTAGCTGCGCCAGGAGCACCAGCACGGCGGCGCAGGCCATGCCCCACAAGGCGACCCAGATCCAGAACGTGATGGAATGGTTCAGAAAGGTCCAGCTCACCGCACCACACATGGCGCGCGGCTCAAACATGTCCGGCAGCCACTGTTCCAGTGGCATCCACTCCGGAAAGCCCTTGAAGCGCGCACAACTGGCTTCTGCGCCTTCCCGCACCTTTTGCTCCAGGTCCAGCAGGATGTTGGCGCGATACAGGCTCCAGCCCAGGCCTGCCAGCCACACGGCCAAGGCGCTCCAGCGCAAGAGGGCGATCCTGGGCGCCACAGCCCCCAGGAGGCCCGCCACCGCCACCACCAGCACGCCGACGCGGATGTAAATGCATTCATTGCATGGCTCCAGACCGTGCACGTGCTGCATGTAGAGGGCGAACGATTCCAGTAGCAGAGCGGCGGCGCTCAGCAGCAGCCAGGGAAATCGATGCAGGGTCAGGGAATGGAGGCGTTGGAACACGGTGGCTATTTCAGAGGATTAAAGGGAATATGAACGGAAATGTGCGAAAGGGTTCCGTGCTTATTTGCGCGCCAGATAGACGCCCCATACCGCCATGGCCATGCCGACCAGTGCCAGGCCGGTGAATGCTTCACCGAACAGCAACCAGGCGACCAGCGCGGTGCAGGGGGGAACCAAATAGAACAGGCTGGCGACATTGACGGCATCACTGTGGCGAATTAGCCAGTTTAAGAGACTGATGGCGCCAATCGACAGCACCAGGACCAGCCAGCCCAGTGCAAACACGAATTCGCCGGTCCATTCCACCCGGAACGTCTCGGTGAGCCAGGCGCCGACCAGGGTGGCCAGAGCCGTCGGCAGGAATTGCGCGATGGCACCGGTGCGCCAGTCAAATGGCGGGCAAAAGCGCTTCTGGTACAGCGTTCCCGCGGTGATGCCGATCAGTGCTGCGATGGCGGGCCACAGGGCCTCCATGCCGAATCCCGTGCCGATCTTGCCAAAGACCACCAGGCCTACACCCAGCAGGCCCAGCAATAGTCCCAGCCATTGGCGCTTCAGGACCGTTTCCTTCAGCAACCATCCCGCGCCCACGGCCGTCAGCAGGGGTTGCACGCCCACCACCAAGCTGGTCACTCCGGCTGGCAGGCCCTGGGATATGGCAATGAAAACACCGCCCAGGTACACCCCGTGCAGCAGTAGTCCGGCCACGCCAATGTGAAACCATGCGCTGGCGGTGGGTGGCCAGGGTGCGCGCGTGAGCGTGGCCACCAGTGCCATGCAGGCCAGCACGGCGATATAGCGGATCAGCAGGAAGGTCAGTGGCTCGGTGTGCGGCAAGCCCAGTCGGGCGCCGATAAAGCCGGTAGACCACAGCAACACAAAAACGAGCGGGAAGGCATTGGAAAATCGACGGGTCATTGATGCTATTGGAACACCATCATCAATGCCCCAGGATCTTCGAGAGGAAGTCCCGGCTGCGTTCGTTCTGCGGGTTGTTGAAGAAGTCGTGCGGGTTGTTCTGTTCCACGATCTGACCCTGGTCCATGAAGATCACGCGGTCCGCCACGGCCTTGGCAAAGCCCATTTCATGGGTTACGCAAATCATGGTGATGCCCTGGTTGGCCAGGGCAATCATCACGTCCAGCACTTCCTTGATCATCTCGGGGTCCAGTGCGGAGGTGGGCTCGTCAAACAGCATGATTTTCGGCTTGAGGCACAACGCGCGCGCGATGGCCACGCGCTGCTGCTGACCACCGGAGAGCTGCAGCGGGTATTTGCTGGCCTGCTCGGCAATGCGCACCCGATTGAGCTGCTCCATGGCCTTTTCCTCGGCCTCCTTTTTGGGCATCTTGCCGACCCACATCGGGGACAGTGTCAGGTTCTCCAGCACCGTGAGGTGTGGGAACAGGTTGAACTGCTGGAACACCATGCCGACTTCCTTGCGCACCTGGTCAATGGCCTTGACGTCATCGCTGAGCTCCACGCCGTCCACGATCAGGCGGCCTTCCTGGTGTTCTTCCAGGCGGTTGATGCAGCGGATCAGTGTGGACTTGCCGGAGCCGGATGGTCCGCAGATGACGATGCGCTCGCCTTTGGCCACCGACAGGTCAATGTCGCGCAACACATGGAAATCATTGCCATACCATTTGTTGACCTTGTCGAATGTGATGATGGGTGGGGACATGGTGCTAGCGGAGTTTGGACTTGTTGACCTGCTTCTCGACCCAGTGGCTGTAGCGCGACATGGAGAAGCAGAAGAGGAAGTAGATGGAGGCGATGAACAGGTAGCCTTCGATCTTGAA
>JAVBYK010000204.1 GCA_030824095.1 bacterium | reverse complement strand
ACCGGCGTGGCCGGATCAACCGATGTTGCCACGCGTCCGTCATAGAAGTCATGCCCGCTCCACGGCGTGCCGATGCGCAGACCGTCATTGGATGCGTCGGCGGCAGGCAGAAAGTCTCCGCCTGCCACGCGCATTCCGACGTTGCGGGGGTCTGAACTGACAATGACAATGTCCCTGGCGTCGACCACCGACAGCGAGCGCAGATAGGGTGCCCGGCGCAGGGCATCGGCTAGCGTGCCTTGCAGTTTTGACTCGGCCGTCACGTCGCTCGACGCGTTGGACAGGATGATGTCAATCCCGTCGAATGTGTGGGCCAGATGCATCTCGAACGTGCGTGCATGCTGACTGGCCGCATCAAAGTTGCGCTCCATGGTGGCGCTGCGCAGTCTCCACAACGTGTAACTGGTCGCAGCAACGGCGCCCAATACCAGGAGCAGGGCCGTGAAGAAAAAGTAAAGCCGTCGCGTGAAGCGAATCTTGGATGCCATTGTGGGGAGCGGGTCGCTTCGCGGTAACGGAACTGGAGGATGGGCGTGGCAAAGCATTTTCACCCAGCAACGATTCAGGGCATCCGAAGTCGCCAACAAACCGCCAGTTGTCGCCCGACGAGCTGATCAAGGCCGGCGTAAGCCGTTGGCGGCTGTGCGGCGATTCCGGTGGGGATACGATTTGAATGGACGTATCTATCCTACTCTTGAAGGAGCCAACATGGTCAGCAAGAACACGATTTGCCTTTGGTACGACGGCACCGCATTGGATGCGGCGACGTTCTACGCCGCAACGTTTCCCGACAGCGCGGTGGACGCTGTCCACCACGCGCCCGGCGACTACCCTTCGGGCAAACAGGGCGATGTATTGACGGTGGAGTTCACGGTGATGGGCATCCCGTGCCTGGGCCTGAATGGAGGGCCGGAGTTCAAGCACAGCGAGGCCTTTTCGTTCCAGGTCGCGACCGACGACCAGGCCGAGACAGACCGCCTGTGGAACGCGATTGTCGGCAATGGCGGCCAAACGAGCGCCTGCGGCTGGTGCAAAGACAAGTGGGGGCTGTCGTGGCAGATCACCCCACGCGCCCTGATGGCCGCGATCACCGACCCGGACCCGGCAGCGGCCAAGCGCGCGTTTGAGGCCATGATGGAGATGGGGAAGATCGATATTGCGGCGATCGAGGCGGCCCGGCGCGGGTGAGTGTTTGCGAGCAACGCAAAGCTTTTATACACGTTTGTACATTAACAAATTAAAAATCAATATTTTGCAATCTAACAACGGGCACCCACAATGCCTTCAAACCGCGCACTGGGCGCGGCACTGCCTCGATTGTTTGCTTGCACATGGTTCCCATCCTCATCATCCCCGGCTGGCGCGACTCCGGTCCCGGCCACTGGCAAAGCCTGTGGGCGGAGCAGTTGCCGGGCGCCGTGCGGGTGCAGCAGGACGACTGGATCACACCCAGCCGCCAGGCTTGGGTAGCGTCGATCACGCAGACCATCCTGGAGCAGCCCGGCCCGGTGGTGATAGCCGCCCACAGCCTGGGTTGCATGGCCACGGTGCACCTGCCGCCCGAGGCGGCCCAGTGCATCCAGGGCGCGCTGCTGGTGGCGCCGGCCGACCCCGAGCGGCGCGGCGTGCTGGCGGACTTTGCGCCGGTGCCCTACCAGGCCCTGCCCTACCGCAGCATCATCGTGGCCAGCAACAACGACCCCTATTGCCCGGTGCGCACGGCCGGGGCCTATGCCCGCGCCTGGGGCAGTGAGTTCGTGCGCCTGCAGAACGCGGGGCACATCAACATCGAATCTGGCTTCGGTGCCTGGCCGCTGGGCCTGGCGCTGCTGCAATCCCTGGTGGGTGAAGGCTGGGTCACACCCGCAGCCACCTCCGCCCACCCACAACCCGCTTTGGAGACCACACCATGACTACGCCTAATACTTTCAAACAAAAAACCCGCCTAGCCCTCGCCGTTATTGCGCTAACAGCTAGCAATTTTGTAGCAGCGCAAACCACCACACTGCTCAACGTGTCGTACGACGTGGCGCGCGAGTTCTACAAGGACATCAACACGGCCTTCATCGCCAGCTACAAAAAGAGCACCGGCAAAGACATCAAGATCGACCAGAGCCATGCTGGCTCCAGCGCCCAGGCGCGGGCCGTGAACGACGGGCTGGAGGCCGATGTGGTGACCATGAACACCACCACCGACGTGGAGTTCCTGGCCAGCACCGGCATCGTGGCCAAGGACTGGACCAAGCGCTTCCCGCACAACGCGGCGCCCACCAGCTCGACCATGCTGTTCCTGACCCGCAATGGCAACCCCAAGAACATCAAGGACTGGGATGACCTGGTCAAGCCCGGTGTGCAGGTCATCGTCGTCAACCCCAAGACCGGCGGCAACGGCCGCATGGCCTATCTGGCGGCCTGGGGATCGGTGCGCAAAAAGGGGGGCACCGACGCGCAGGCAGCGGAGTTCATCGCCAAGCTGTACAAGAACGTGCCGGTGCTGGCCAAGGGTGGACGCGACGCCACCACCATCTTCCTGCAGCGCAATATTGGCGACGTGCTGATCACGTTCGAGTCCGAAGTGGTGTCGGTGGACAAGGAATTCGGCGCCGGCAAGGTGGACGCCATCCACCCCAGCACTTCCATCGTGGCCGAGAACCCGGTCGCCGTGGTGGAACGCACCGTGGCCAAGAAGGG
>JAVBYK010000205.1 GCA_030824095.1 bacterium | reverse complement strand
GCGACGTTGAAGCAATTTCTGGTCAAAACAGGCACAGGAGAGGCTTTTGGTTGATAATTGCTGCACCGCAACATTTTCACCAAAGGCCTACCATGTTCAAGAACACTCCCTTCGAAGCCATCGCCAAGTCCATGACCGAGTCCGCACCCAAGTTTGATATGGCTGCTGCCCAGAATGCATTTCGCCCCGTTCAAGACAACCTGAAGGCATGGGCTGATCTGGCTCAAAGCCAGGCGGCTGAAGCGCAGGCAAACCTGATGGAAACCGTGGAAGCAGTCAAGGGCGCCAAGGATCCCCAGGCCGCATTTGAAGCGTTCAAGGCATCGTCCGAAGCCGCCATGGCCCTGTTCCAGAAGAACCTGAAGGACGCAACCGCACTGAGCGTGACCCAGTTCCATGACACGGTGGATGCCGTGCAAAAGTCCCACCCCGCAGCCGAGAGCTTTGCCCCTGTTGCCAAGAGCCTCAAGGCCGCAGCATCCAACGCCGAAAGCGCTCTGGACTCCGCCATTGAAAAGGGCGCCTCCATGGCCGCATCGGTGGCTCCTGCTACCAAGGCCAAGCGCACAGCCAAGTAATCCATTGCGTGCCCATCGGCACGCTGTCCCTTTGTACCCACGGTGCTTGGGGATGCTTCAGACAGAGGCTGCTAAGAACGTACACTTAGCAGCCTTTTTATTGGTGGGTCACACCCCTCCGGGGCGCCGGCCCCAACCACCTCTGCACACAGCACATCCATGGAATTTGTCACCTTTCTGATCGACTTTGTCCTGCACGTGGACAAGTACCTGGAGGCGTTTGTCCAGAATTACGGCCTCTGGGTCTATGGCCTGCTGTTTCTGGTCATTTTTGTGGAAACCGGGGTGGTGGTCATGCCGTTTCTGCCGGGTGATTCGCTGTTGTTTGTGGTCGGGGCCATGTGCGGTGTGGGTCTCATGAACTACCCGCTGTCGGTCGGTTTGTTGTTTGCGGCGGCGGTGCTGGGCAACCAGTCCAACTATGCAATTGGCCGCCATTTCGGGCCGCGCGTGTTCCAGTGGGAAGACTCGCGCCTGTTCAACCGGGCCGCTTTCGATGCCGCGCACGCCTTCTATGAGCGATATGGTGGCATCACCATTGTGGCGGCGCGATTCATGCCGTTCCTGCGTACCTTTGCGCCTTTTGTAGCTGGTGTGGCACAGATGACGCGTTCGCGCTTCACGTTCTATGACGTGTTCGGTGGTGCCCTGTGGGTGGGCGGCATCATCACGATTGGCTACTTCTTCGGCAACTTCCCGTGGGTGAAGGCCAATCTGGACAAGATCATCTGGGCCATGATTCTGATTCCCGGCCTGGTCATCCTGTTTGGTGCCTGGCGCGGTCGCCGCAAGGCAGTCACTAACTCCTGATCCGGTTGCGGGCCAGCGGCGGGTTGCGGGAGAAATAGCGCTCGATGCCGCGCATCAGCGCATCGGCCAGCTGGTTCTGGAATTCCTCGCTGTTGAGCTTGGCCTCTTCCCTGGGGTTGCTGATGAAGGCCGCCTCTACCAGCACGCTGGGAATGTCCGGCGCCTTCAGCACCGCAAACGACGCCTGTTCCACCTTGGCCTTGTGCAGTTTGCCGACGCGCCCGATCTCCCCCAGCAAGGTGCCGCCCAGCTTGAGGCTGTCGTTGATCTGGGCCGTGGTGCTCATGTCCAGCAGGGCGCGCTGCACCGTGGCGTCCTTGGTCTGGACGTTGATGCCACCGATCAGATCGGCCTTGTTTTCCTTGGCCGCCATCCAGCGCGCGGCACTGCTCGACGCGCCGCCCTGGCTCAGCGCGAACACGCTGGCGCCCTGCGGGTCGGGCGTGAAGAAGGCGTCGGCGTGCAGACTGACAAACAGGTCGGCTTGCACCCGGCGTGCCTTTTGCACCCGCACCTGTAGCGGTACAAAGAAGTCGCCGTCGCGCGTCAGATAGGCGCGCATCGCATTGCCATTCACGCTGGTGGCGTTGATGCGCTCACGCAGCAGATGGGCCAGGCGCAGCACCACGTCCTTCTCGCGCGTGCCGCCCGGGCCAATGGCGCCGGGGTCTTCGCCACCGTGGCCGGCGTCCAGGGCGATGATGATGAGGCGGTCCGTTGCCGCCGACGGCCTGGCATCGGTTTTGCCAGATGGGTTTGAGTCATTTTGGCCACTAGCCCTCGTGGATACTTGCCCTCCAGCTATCGATTGTGTAGCACTTTGAGGCGGGGTCGTTTTGCCGTCGGCCCCCGGTGTCTGGGTGTGGCGCACGATCAGTTCGCCCAAGGGGTCGGCTACGGTGCCTGCGGGTGCAGATGCCGTTGGGGCTGGCACAGTAGCCGGCGCGCTGGCCGGCACGCGCTGGGCGATCAAGGCCTCCAGCGGGTCGACCTCGTCCACCGGATACAGGTCCAGCACCAAGCGGTGCTGGTAGGCGGCCACCGGTGTCAGCGAGAACACCTGCGGGCGGATCGGCAGCTTCAGGTCCACTACCAGGCGCACCACCGAGGGCGTGAACTGGCCGACGCGGATGCCGGCGATGTTGGGGTCGTCCGCCCGCACCTTGGCCACCAGTTCCTTGAGCGCGGGGTTCAGCGTAATGCCTTCAATGTCCACGGCCAGGCGGGGCGGGCTGGGCACAAACAGGTGCTTGGCATTCAGGGCGCCGTCGGATTCGATGGTGACCCGCGAGTATTCGGGCGC
>JAVBYK010000070.1 GCA_030824095.1 bacterium | reverse complement strand
GGCTGGAATGTGACACTGCCCACACGACGGCGCAGCAATGCCCGCCACCTGCAGCATCTGGAAGCCGTCAATGTGGTGGAGCTGGATGTGCACGATGAGGCAGCCCTGACCCGCGCGGTCGAGGGACACGACGCAGTGGTCAACCTGATCGCCATCCTGCACGGTGACGCTGCCGCGTTCGACCGGGTGCATGTGGTGTTGCCGCAAAAGCTGGCACGCGCCTGCCAGACCCAGGATGTGCACCACCTGGTGCACATCAGTGCGCTGGGTGTGAGTGATGCCCGCCCGGGCGGGGCTCCGTCCGAGTACCTGCGCAGCAAGGGCCGCGGCGAAGCGGTGCTGCTGCGTGCAGCGGCGGAATCCGATCTGGAGCTGACCATCCTGCGCCCCAGCGTGATCTTCGGTGCGGAAGACCAGTTCCTGAACATGTTTGCCCGCCTGCAAAAGCTGTTTCCCGTCATGCCGCTGGCCGGTGCCAACGCCCGCTTTCAGCCGGTGTGGGTGGAGGATGTGGCAATGGCCGTGGTGCGCAGCCTGGAGCAGGGCGTGGCCCGCGCGCCGACCGGAGATGCCGTGCAGATTCTGGAAGCCTGCGGCCCCCAGGTGTTTACGTTGAAGGAGCTGGTGCAACTGTCGGCACAGCTCAGCGGCATCAACGGCGGCCTGGGCCGGCCCGTCATCGCGTTGCCCGACTGGATGGGTCGCACGCAAGCCTGGCTGATGGAGCTCGCCCCCGGCACGCCGCTGATGAGCCGCGACAACCTGGATTCCATGAAAGTGGACAACGTGGCCACCGGCCAGTTGCCCGGCTTGCAGGCCCTGGGCATCACGCCCGCGGCGCTCAAGCCCATTGCCGAGGATTACCTGCGCTTTCTGCGGGCCGACTACGGCCTCCAGGGCATGCGCCAGCGCGCCTGCGGGGCCTAGTTCTCCCTGGCTCTCTATAGAGCGGAGTTATATTCTCTGCAAAAGAGGGAGGGCCGCGCATGCTGATGCATTGCAGCAGTTGACCTAAGATACCAGCCCTCTGAAATGGTGGACTACAACAAGAGGTTGTTCCGGCAGATTCGTGGCGACAGCATGAACAATTTGATTCTTTACATCACCGACGACGGCAAGAGCCAGATTCAACTGCGGGCCGACCTAGGCACGGTGTGGCTGACCCAGTTGGAAATGGCGGAGCTGTTTGACGCCACCAAGCAGAACATCTCGCTGCACCTCAAGAACCTCTTTGAGGACGGTGAATTGGATGCAGCGGCAACTGTCAAGGAATCCTTGACAGTTCAAACCGAGGGCACGCGCAAGGTACAACGGCCCATCACGCTCTACAACCTAGACGCCATCCTCGCCGTGGGTTACCGGGTGCGATCGCCGCGTGGCGTGCAGTTCCGCCGCTGGGCGTCCACGGTGCTGAAGGAGTACCTGGTCAAGGGCTTTGTGATGGACGACGAGCGGCTCAAGAACCCGGACGGCCGCCCGGACTACTTTGACGAGATGCTGGCGCGCATCCGGGACATACGAGCCTCGGAAAAGCGCTTCTACCAAAAGGTGCGCGACCTGTTTGCGCTGGCGGCGGACTACGACAAGTCAGATGAGACGACGCAGACCTTTTTTGCCACGGTGCAAAACCTGTTGCTCTACGCGGTGACGCAAAAGACTGCGGCCGAGCTGATCGTCAGCCGCGCCAACCCGGCGGACCCGCACTTCGGCCTGCTGAGCTGGAAAGGCGCCCAGGTGCGCAAGCAAGACATTGTGGTGGCCAAAAACTACTTGACCGAGGACGAAGTCGACACCCTGAACCGGCTGGTGGTGATCTTTCTGGAGACGGCAGAGCTGCGTGCCAAGCGGCAAACCATCACCAGTATGAATTTCTGGCGCGAGAACGTGGGGCAGATCGTTGTGTCCAACGGCTTTCCATTGCTCAGCGGCGCCGGATCGGTCAGCCACGTCCGCATGGAGCAAAAACTGGAGTCGCTGTATCTGGACTTTGACCAACGCCGCAAGATGGAAGAAGCCAGCACTGCCGATGCGCAGGATGAGGCTGATTTGAAGGCGCTGGAAAACAGGATCAAAAATCGACTAAAGACATGATTGAACAAAACCAAAAACAACTGGGCAACACACTCTGGGCGATTGCCGACCAACTGAGCGGAGCCACGCACGGTGAGTTGGTCGTGATTGAAAAGTCGTATGCGGCTGCCAAGGAAAAGCACAATGACTTTTTGAAAGAGCTGGGGTTGAAGCTGCTGCCTTGAGTCCGCAAAAAATTCGGGAGAAACAAAAAGGCCCGCCGGATTCCCACCCGGCGGGCTTTGTCTTTAATCTTGAACCGGTTTACTTACCCAACTTCAAGAAGTCAGCCCCCTTGCCTAACTCCAGCATTCCAGCGTTGGAGTAGATTCCCAGCTTGGCCCGCGTGTCGGTGATGTCCAGGTTGCGCATCGTCAGCTGGCCGATGCGGTCCAGTGGCGAGAATGGCGCGTCTTCCACTTTCTCCATGCTCAGACGCTCGGGCGCGTAGGTCAGGTTGGGGGACTCGGTGTTGAGCAATGAGTAGTCATTGCCACGGCGCAGCTCGATGGTGACGGTGCCGGTGATGGCGCTGGCCACCCAGCGTTGGGCGGTTTCGCGCAGCATGATGGCCTGGCTGTCGAACCAGCGGCCCTGGTACAGCAGGCGGCCCAGCTTGCGGCCGTTGTCGCG
>JAVBYK010000148.1 GCA_030824095.1 bacterium | reverse complement strand
CAGCGCGTCGGACAGGGGGCCGTAGACGGTGAAGTGGTGCAGAACAATGAGGTTGGATGCGAGCACCTTGGCCGCATCGATGTGGATCAGACGTCGGTGCATGGAATCAGGAAAGTGGCAACACCAGATCGGCAGTCCCTGGGCGCACCCAGCGGGCAAACTCGCGTGTTGTATCGATGCAGCCTCCGGCAGCGGTATAGACGCCCCGCGGCTCGCGGTAGCGGGCCATGAGCGCAACAATCCGGGCAACTTCCGCCGCATCCTGCATGGTCGCCTCTATCCTGCGCGCAACCCGGTCTTCGTCGATGCGCTCGTCCCCCTGCGCGTCCCGGTACAGACCGTGGCGCCAGTGGTAAATCTCCAGGCACTTGGCGGTCAGGGTATAGGGCTGGTCACGCTTCCAGAAGTTGTTGAACAGTCCGCCGCCCAGGTACATGACCCACGAGCCTTCAAAGCCCGACGCATCGGCCGACGGTTCATCCGGGTTGCGAAACCAGGTGCGGTCACCTGGCACAAAGTAGTTGGGAGGCAGGGGCGCATCCATTGAGCCCTGCTCGTGCAGGAACACATCATGGAATTTCCCGGATTTGATCGGATGGGTGGACCACATGGCCTGCAACTGTGCGTACAGGGGGGGATTGCAGCGTGACAACTCCTGTGCAATCCCCAGCAGGATCACATACTCCGACGCCCGGTAGCAGGAAAACGAATACAGCGCGCCGGACAGCTCCGGCTGGGTTGCCGTCTCCAGGGCCCGAATCAGCGACACCCCCGGCCGGATGACGAATCCACGGTCCTCATCATAGGTCCAGCAGTCCTGCGGACGTTCGGCTTCGCTGGTATGGAAGGCCAGCGTTGTCTTGCGCGCGGCCTGCACGATGTTGATGCGAATCCGTACCGCGCTGACCAGCTCGTCGACGTTCGGAAACTCAAAGGCAATCGGCCCCATCAGCATCGACACCACAATCTCCCGCGTCAAATCCTGAACGCTACCCGTGGTATCCAGAGAGAGTGTTTTTGACAATTGCAGGGTATCCAGTCCGGGCGCCCATGCAGCCATCTGCTCGGGCCGCAAACGCAGCGACAGGCCCACGCTGGCGTTGTGTTCGACCCGCTCGGCAATGACCAGCGCAGAGAGATCAGGCAAACCCAACCGGGCAAGCACACCGATGCAGGCCTGCTCCGGGTCGGCCATGCCGCAATCGTAAATCAGACACCCCCGCCCCAACGGACCTGACTGCCTGTTCCAACGTGTCTCTGCCGTGACGGATTCTTCTTCCACCAAATCGCTCAATATGTTTTGAGCGAGCAATATAACCCACAATTTAACTAGGGTTTTCACCCATACGGGTTACTCCAGCAGGGTTCTTTCAAGGAAACGCACGGTCGCGTAAAACTCGAAATCCGCGTTGGCTTTGCGCCGGAAACCGTGGCCTTCGTTGTCGGCCAGCAGATACCACACCGGCACGCCGTTTTTGCGCACCGCCGTCACCATCTGCTGCGCCTCGGTGTAGGGCACGCGCGGGTCGTTCTTGCCCTGGACAACAAAAAGTGGCACGGTGATGCTGGCCGCATTGTTCAGTGGTGCGATCTTTTCGTGGAAGGCGCGCATCTCGGGGTCGCGTTCGTCGCCGTACTCCACCCGGCGCAGGTCACGGCGATAGCTCTCGGTGTTGTTCAGGAAGGTGACGAAGTGGCTGATCCCCACCACGTCGATGGCGCCGCGGATCAGCGAGCTGTAGTCCACCGCCGTGGCCAGGCTCATGTAGCCGCCGTAGCTTCCGCCCGTCACCACGATGCGCTTGGCATCCAGGCGTGGATGGGTGCCCGCCCACTGCAGGAAGGCCCCACCGTCCTTGACCGAATCCTTGCGCTTGAATCCGTTGTCCAGGTCCAGGTAGGTCTTGCCGTAGCCCCTGGAGCCACGCACATTGGGCATCAGAACGGCCACGCCCATCTCGTTGAGGAAATAGTTGTAGCGGCCCATGAAGCGCACCGTGGATTGGCCTTCCGGCCCGCCATGGAAGCTGACCAGCACAGGACGCTTGCCCGGGAACCTGGCAGCATCCGGCAGGAACAGCCAGCCACTGACGGTCAGACCGTCAAAACTCTTGATCTGCACCAGCTCAGGAGTGACAAATTTCTCAGGCTGCACGCCCGCCGCCGAGGCGGCGGTGGTCCAGCGCTCGGTCTTGCCACTGGTCGCATCCAGCGTGTAGACATCGCCCGGGCTTTGTGGGGAATTCAGGGAGAAGGCCAGGGCGCTGCGCTGCGTCTCATGCCACTGCCCACCGCCCAAGGCACCTGCGGGAATGGCGGGGCGTGCCAGCTCCTGGCCGGTGTTCGCATCGAACAGGTGGACTTCATCGCGCCCGTTGGCATTGGCCACGGCCATCAGGCGCTGCCCATCAGCAGACAACGCAATGTTCTCAATATCCCAGGGAATATGGTGTGACAGCACCTTCAATGACTGGTCCCGGCGGTCGTACACCGCCAGCTCGGAAAACTCGCCCCCCTGGTTGGTCGCGAGGAACAGGCGTTGCCCGTCGGGGCTCCATTCAAAGCCGCTGTAGCCAGCGGCCGGGCTGCCCGCCTTGGGCAGAATCTTTTCGCGTACCCCGGTCTTTGCGTCGATCAGGAACACATCCGAATCATTGGGTGTGCGGTACTGCTGGGCAGCCATGGTGGCGTCATCCGGACTGAA
>JAVBYK010000021.1 GCA_030824095.1 bacterium | reverse complement strand
GTGCTGTTTGCCCATGCGCCGCGTGCGGAGGTAGTCGCCTACGAGGCGCTGCTGGGTTGCCCCGTGCAGTTTGGACAACCTGACAACGGTGTGGCCTTTGCCGACAGCGAAATGGGTCTGAGCCTGATCCAGGCCGGGCGTGATCTGCATGCCCACCTGCGCCTGCTGGCGGACGACATGCTGGCCTCGCTGCCGCAGGGCAGTGTGTCGGCCCGGGTGCAGCAGCTCATCCGCAAGCACCCGCGCTGGGGCAAGGAGCGCATTGGCGACGAGCTGGGCATGAGCGGGCGCCACCTGAACCGTAAGCTTGCCGCCGAGGCGATTTCCTTCAAGGGCCTGCGCGAGGCGCTGTTGTATGACCTGGCGGTGCAGGCCCTGCGCGGTGGCCAGACACCGGCCCTGGTGGGCGACAGGCTGGGCTTTTCGGACGAAAACGCGTTTTCCCGGGCCTTCCGGCGCTGGAGCGGCAAGACCCCAGCCCAGTTCATCCGCGCCGGCTTTACGATAATAGGGACCGATTCGTCTGATTGAACCTTTTGCATGCTGTTTCTCCTGTCTCCCGCCAAGTCCCTGGACTACGAATCTCCCCTTCCACCGCACCCGCACCCGCACACGGCGCCGCTGTTTGTGAAGCAGTCGCAGGCGCTGATCGCGGTGCTGCGCACCCAGTCGCCGCAGCAGATTGCCGAACTGATGTCGCTCAGCGACAAGCTGTCGGCACTCAACGTGGCGCGCTACCAGGCCTGGTCCACGCGGGCCACGGTGAAGAATGCACGTCAGGCGGCGCTGGCGTTTGATGGCGATGTATACGGCGGGCTGGATGCGCGAAGCCTCGGTGACGCGCAACTGGCCTGGGCGCAGGACCACGTCTGCATCCTGAGTGGCCTCTACGGTGTGCTGCGCCCACTGGACCTGATGCAGCCCTACCGGCTGGAGATGGGCACGCGGCTTGCCAACCCGCAGGGGCGTGACCTGTACCAGTTCTGGGGCACACAGATTGCGGACTACTTGAACCAGCGCCTGCGCAACGACATCAGCCCGGTGGTCATCAACCTGGCGTCCCAGGAATACTTCAAGGCGGTGGACACCAAGGCGCTCAAGGCGCGGGTCATCGAGTGCGTGTTCGAGGAATACAAGGGCGGGCACTACAAGATCGTCAGCTTTTTCGCCAAACGGGCGCGCGGGCTGATGGCGCGTTATGCCGTCACCCACGGCATCGTGAAACCGGAGGATTTGCGCGCCTTTGATTCCGAGGGTTATGTCTGGGATGCCGCGCAGTCCAGCGCGCAGCGGTACGTCTTCCGCCGAAAGACCTGAGAATTTGTGGGTCAGACCACTCGCTTAAGCGATGTGCTCTGACCCCAACTATTTAAGAATCGGGCTCCAGCCCTCGTCAAACAAGCGTCATTAGCTATGAAAATAAGAGCAAACGGAATCGATATCGAAGTTGAGGATACGGCGGAGATCAACCCGCAGGACCTGGACGCCTACACCCGGCCTGCCGTGCTGCTGATCATGGGTCTGGGCATGCAGCTGGTGGCCTGGCCGCAGCCGTTCATCGACGCGCTGGTGGACGCGGGCTTTCGCGTCATCCGCATGGACAACCGCGACATCGGCCTGAGCCAGCACTTTGACCACCTGGGCACACCCAATCTGCTGTGGGCCGGACTCAAGTACAAGCTGGGCCTGCCGGTGCGTCCGATGTACTCCCTGCAGGACATGGCCAACGATGCGCTGGGCGTGCTGGATGCGCTGGGCGTGCCGCGCGCGCACATCGTCGGCGTCAGCATGGGCGGCATGATCGCGCAGCGCGTGGCCATTGCCGCGCCGCAGCGCGCCATCAGCCTGACCAGCATCATGAGCAGCAGTGGCGCCAAGGGCCTTCCGCAAGCCCACCGGGACGTGACGCGCGTGTTGCTCAGTCGCCCGGCCAGCAGCGCGCCCGAGGCGGTGGTGGACCACTATGTCAAGCTGTTCACCGCGATTGGCAGCCCCGGCTACCCGACGCCCGAGCCGGAGATGCGCGAGCGCATCCTGCTCGGCGTGCAGCGCAGCTTCCACCCCCAGGGCACCCTGCGCCAGATGCTGGCCATCGTGTCGGACCGCACGCGCGCGGCCGAGCTCTCAACCATCACCTGCCCGACGCTGGTCCTGCACGGCAAGGCCGATCCGCTGGTGCCCTTTGTGCACGGTGAGGACACGGCCAAGCGCATTGTCGGCGCGCAACTGGTCGGCTTTGAGGGCATGGGACACGACCTGCCGCCCGAGCCGGTGTCGCAGATGCTGGACGCGCTGATTCCGCACCTGCAGGCGGCCGAACCACCGCCGGCCTATATTTCACCGTCCAGCGCCATGCCGCTGGCCAGCATGGCCACACCATGAACACACCCGAACAATCCCAACTCGGCAAGGCGTCCGCCTACGTCGACCAGTACGATGCCTCGCTGCTGTTTCCCATTCCCCGCTCTGGCAAGCGTGAAGAGATCGGCATCACCGCGGCGCCACCGTTCTTCGGCGCCGACATGTGGAGCGCGTTCGAGCTGAGCTGGCTGGGGCCCCGTGGCAAGCCGCAGGTGGCGCTGGCGCACTTCACGATTCCGTGCGAGACGCGCAACATCATCGAGAGCAAATCCTTCAAGCTCTACCTGAACAGCTTCAACAACACGCGCTTTGCCGATGTGGATGCCGTCAGGGCGCGCCTGCG